>NZ_JANOCG010000255.1:0-14952 GCF_031412075.1 Rhizobacter sp. | reverse complement strand
CCTGATCAACGGCGCCGCCGAAGACCTGTCGCAAGGCAAGGCCCTCGGATGGTTCCAGGGTCGCATGGAATTCGGTCCGCGTGCTTTGGGCAACCGGTCCATCCTGGGCGACCCCCGTTCGCCCTCGATGCAGAAGACGCTCAACCTCAAGGTCAAGTACCGCGAGTCGTTCCGGCCTTTCGCACCCTCGGTGTTGCGCGAGAAGGTCAGCGAGTGGTTCGAGCTCGATGGCGACAGCCCCTACATGCTGATGGTGGCCGACGTGGTGAAGGCTCGCCGCGTGGACATGACCCCCGAGCAGCAGCAGCTCTTCGGCATCGAGAAGCTGAACGTGCCGCGCTCCGACATCCCGGCCGTCACGCACGTCGACTACTCGGCGCGCATCCAGACGGTCGAGAAGAGCGTCAACGCGCGCTATCACGCCTTGTTGACGGCCTTCGAAGGCAAGTCGGGTTGCCCGGTCCTGGTCAACACCAGCTTCAACGTGCGCGGCGAGCCCATCGTGGGAACGCCGGAAGACGCCTTCCGTTGTTTCATGGGCACCGAGCTCGATGTGCTGGCGGTCGGCAACTGCTACCTGCGCAAAGAAGATCAAGACCCGGCGCTGAAGCAGAACTACGAAACCGCCTTCGAGCTCGACTGAGCGTCATCGAACTGGGTCAAGCGGCCCTGAGGAAGCTGGGCCATGAACAGTCCCCTGAAGACCAAGCTGCTGTCCACCGGGGTCGCCCTCGTGGCGATCGTCGTGGCGATCTTGTTGGCCGAAGTGGCAGCCCGTTTTCTGGTCGACCCGGCCGACTTCTTGAACGTCGATCCGGTTCAAGACCAGTTTCTGGGCCACAAGATCCAGGCTGGCGCGACGGGGCACGATGCGCTCGGGTTTCGCAACCGCGAGGCTCCCCAGCAGGCCAACATCGTCGCCATTGGCGACTCGATGACCTATGGCTCCGGCGCACCGCGTGACAGCGCGTGGCCGCAGCAACTGGCCACGCTGGGCGGCGACAGCGTCTACAACATGGGGCTCGGTGGCTACGGCCCGCTCCAATACCTTCACCTCGCAGGTGGCCTGGCCAAGCAGTTCAAGCCGCGCCAGTTGCTCGTGAGCTTTTACTTCGGCAACGACTTTGTCGATGCCTACATGGCCCCGCAGAACCTGTCGCACTGGCAGTCGTGGCGACAGAGTACGGCGTCCGTTGCGGCTGCGGCCGCGCCGGCGTCCGCTGCTGCACCGGCACCACAACGGCGTGGCGCGGCCTTGCGCGATTGGTTGTCGCACCACAGCGTGCTCTACGGCATGCTGCGCGCCACGGTGCTCGAGCCCTTCGCCGTTGTGGAGCAGAAGAGCCTCGCCGCCCAGATGACGGCCGACCAGCGCATGAGCTGGTCCGACCCGGCGGCGCCTTCGGTGATGACGGTGTTCACGGCGCAGCAGCGCGCGTCGGCCCAGGACCCGGCGCAGCCAAACGTTCGCGAAGGCATGCAGATCACCCAGCGTGCGTTTGCCGCGATCAAGGACGAGGCCGACAAACAAGGCGTGCCTTTGATGATGGTGCTCATCCCCACCCGCGAGAAGGCGTATTGCGCGTACCTCAAGACCACCGGCGCCACGCTGCCGCCGGCTTTTCAGAAACTGTGCGAAATCGAAGAGGCCAACAAGGCCGAGCTGGTGAAGGTCTTCCATGCGAAGGGCATCACATACGTCGATTCGACATCCGCGCTCGAGGCCGAGGTGGCACGGCACATCCAGATCTACCCGCCCACCTCCGACGGCCACCCCACGGCCCTGGGCCACAAGGCGATTGCCGAGTCGGTGCTGGCAGCCTTGAAGAAGCGGCCGGCGGCGGCGTCTGCCGCGCAATAAGCCTGGGGGCAAGCCTCAGGGCTGGACCGCAGGCTCCAGCAAGCCCATGCCGTCGTCCCAGGCCTGCGCCATCGGCGCGAAAGCCTCGGGTGCATCGAAGGCGCGCTTGGCGTTGACGACCCGCGCGAGCTTCAGGATCAGCGACTTGCAGTCTTGCGCGATCACGTCGAAGCGTTCGGCGGCACCCGCCAGGTTGGCATCGCCGTGCAGTGCCAACCAACGCAGGTGGTTCGAGGCCAACTCGAACGCCGCGCCCAGCTGTCGCAGGGTGGTGAAGGCCCACGCGTGGTAGTGGGGCAGGCCACGCTCGTGCAGCTGCGGCAGGTCGGCATTGAAGCGGGCCGCAAAGCGCCGCACCGGGTTGCTGGCCGGGCGCCACACCAGATGCTGGCGCAGCAGTTCGTGTGACAGAAGCGCCAGCTCACCGCTGTGCCGTCGTTGCAAACGGTCGATGCGGATCAACTCCGCATACAGCGGCAGCACGCCCTCGCCCGTCTCGCGCTCGAAGAGCTGCCGAAAGTCCTCGCCCGAGAGCTGGTGGTAGCCGGCACTGTGGAAGTAACCGAGACGCTGTTGATCGACGTCGAGGTCGTTCAGCAAGATCGTGGTCTTGACGTGCTGGCGCTGGTAGTCGGTGCCGGCGGTATCGGGCAGCCAGAACGAGTCGGCCTCGGTGCTGATGAGCTTGCCCGCGCCCAGGTACTCAGCCGCATGGTCGATCAGTGGGCGCCAGACGTTGATCTCTTGCACGTCGATACCGTAGAGCGTGCGCAGGTCGGCATGCGGCGGCTTGAAGAAGGTGCAGTGGTCGCCTTCGAAATCGGTCGTCAGCGTGAACGCCATCGCCGCAGCGGGCTCCAGCTTGAGCGCGTGCAGCAGCTCGATCCAGACGTCGACGTAGCAGTTTTTCTCGACCCACACCGCCTGCTCGGAATGCATGGCATGGGGTGCGTAGGTGCTGGCCGACAGGTCGCCCAATACGCGGTACCGACCGCTGCGCGTCTGGTGTGCGCTCACAGGGACAACTGCTCCCGCACCGAGCGAGGCCATACCTTGATGTCGAAGCCGTGGTGCTTGAAGAGGGCCATGGTGACGCGCTCCAGGCCGAAGCCCAGGCAGGCCGTGCTGGCGACCGCGCCGTCGGCAGTGCGGATGTCGAAGGTGGAGCCGAAATGCTGCTGGTGGAAGTTGAACGAACACACGGCCGTGGGCGCTTCGAGCGAGATGACGGGCACCAGCACCTCGAATTTCAGGCGCTGCTCGATCTGGTTGGCCGCCAGCACCTTGCCGCCACGCCCGAAGAAGGGGTCGGCCGCCACGTCAGACGCCGCAGGCAGGCCCAGCGAGGTGAGCAGATCCAGCCCGCGTTGCAGCCACATGTCGCGCCATGCGAGGACCTGATCGGCCGTGCCCGCGCGGATGAACTCGCGCACGCGAAACGACTGCATGCGCGTGGGTTCGGGCGAAGGCTCGTTGCGGTAGACCCAACCGAGCAGTTCGACCAGCCGGCCTTCGGGCGGCAGGGAGCCGGTGAAGGTGGGGTAGACGGGGTAGCAGGCGGCGGGAGTGAGGGTCACGCCGGTCTGCGTCAGCAGGTCCCCCCAAGGCTGCCCGCTGCCCGCGCGTTCGGCCAGGGCCAGCGCCTGCATGGCATTGCCCGAGAAGCTGTGAATCGCGCCGCACAGGTGCGGGAACGAATCGAGGTAGTGCACCTTCTCCAGCAGCGCGCGGTCGATCAGAGGCGGGTGGCTCTGCGACTCGGCGCGATCGTTCCGGGCGACCTGGTCGATCAAGGCATTGAAGCGGGCCAGCACCTGCTCGAACACGGCACCCCGGCCGAAGACGCCGAGCGCGCCCGAGGGAATGATCAAGCCGTGCTCGACCAGGCCCCGGTAGAAATTGTCGATGTCGTAGGTGATGTTCAAGAGAGTGCTCAAGGCGCGTCTTTGAAAACCAGCAGCATCGAAGCGTTCTTGGAGGCGATGCGCTCGTTGGAAACCATCAGCGAAGCAGACAGCACGTCGCGGTAGTGGCGGCCCAGGCTGAAGGGCGAGTCGTTCTTGTAGCCGAGCACGCCCAGGATCTGCAGCGCGCGGTGCACGATCTGCGGCGCGGTCTCCGAGCAGCTGATCTTCAGGTTGTTCAGGCGCAGCGCCCAGCCCATGCCGAGCAGCTCTTGTTCGCCACCTGGCTTTTGCACGGCGTCATCGAACGCCTGCGCCACCAACTGCCACTGTTGGCGCATGGCCTGCAGTTGGGCCGACACCTCGGCCAGGCGCGTGGCGGTGGGCGGAACGGTGCCGGGTTTTTTGCGCGCTTCGCCGCGCACGTGGTTGGCGGCGCGGCCGACCGCGTCGGCGGCGATGCCCCACCACAACGACGACCACAGGATGTGCGAATACGGCACCATGGTCTGCGCCGAGCTGTCGGCATAGGAGCCGGGCACGATCTGCTCGGCAGGCCCCGACGATTCGAGCCGGAAACCCGGGCTGCAGGTGCCGCGCATGCCCAGGGTGTCCCAGGTGGTGGTTTGTTGGAGCGAGGCGTTCTCGCGCTTCACCAGTACCAGCACCTGGTCGTTTTGGGGCGCGTCGGCGTCGCGTCGGCAAGTGACCAGGATGGCATCGGCATGGGCGCAGTAGGAGCCGGTGGTCGCGTCCTTGTTGAGCACAAAACGCCCGTCGTGCTGTTCGACGGCGCAGATGCTGGAACGTGTGTCGCCAAAGGTGCCCACCTCGGAGGTGATCGACGCCAACAGGTACTGGCGCTGCGCCAGCTCGCGCAGGTAGTCGTTGAAGAACTTGCTGTCCAGGCCATGGCGCGCCAGGCAGGCGACCTGGATGTAGTGCATGGCCAGCACCATGCTGCTCGAGCCGCAGCCCTGCGCCAGCGCAGCACACAGCTGGGTGAGCTCCTGCATGTTGCAGCCGCTCCCCCCCAGATGAGCGGGTACGGGTGCCGACAGCACGGCCGCGTTGCGCAAGGCCTCGAGCGTTTCGACAGGGAAGCGCCCCAGCTTGTCGACATCGGCCGCATGTTGTGCCGCTATGCCACTGGCGATGGCGCGCGTGGCCGCCAGCAGGGCCGTGAAATGTGAGGGGGATTCGGTGTGGGTAGGGTTCACATGGATGAGCATAGCGCCGGGTGCATGTGTCCCGCATCCCACGAATCGTGTTGCACGCCACGAGTCACAGGCCGGTTTCGAGAAATAGTGCCCAGCTGCGTTGAAGCCCGTCAAGTTCCCCCTCAAGGAAGGGGATTTCACTCATGGCTTGTATCGACGATGCTTGTCTACTGGCTATCTGTTTTTCTCGAAGCTCCATGTCGCCCAACTTTCAAGACCTGACCCTTCCTCCGCCGCAGGCCGAGCGCATGCGCTTGGGCATGGATGTGGTCGACATTCGCCGCATCAGCGAATCCATCGACAAGTTCGGTGCGCGTTTCATCCAGCGCTTGTTCAGTCAAGGTGAGATCTCGTATGCGCAGAGCGGCGAAGGCCAGACCGCGCAGCGCCTGGCGGCACGTTTTGCCGCCAAAGAGGCCGCGATCAAGGCCTTCAACCTGAGCGAGACCGGCGTCGACTGGCGCGACATCGAAGTGCAGAAGTTGCCCGACGGCGCCTGCCGCCTCGCCCTGCACGGCAAGGCCGCGTCGCGGGCCGAACAATTGGGGGTGAGCGAGATCGCGCTCAGCCTCAGCCACGACGGCGACTATGCCGCTGCGGTCGTCACCGCGCTGATCGCGCCAGTGCCGGCCCAGCGTTCTCTTTTTTGAGGTATTTCATGGACACGGCTCATCAAATCGAAACCCAGATTCGCAGCGTGCTGCGAGACCACGCCCGCTTGAGCAAGCCCGTCGACCTGATCGATTCTGCGGCTGACCTTTACCAGGCCGGCATGACTTCGCACGCCAGCGTCAACGTGATGCTGGCCCTCGAAAGCGCCTTCGACATCGAGTTTGCCGACCACATGCTCAAGCGCAGTGTGTTCAACAGCGTGGCCTCGATCCGCGACGCAGTGGCTGAACTCACGCACGCTTGAACCATGCGATGACGCCCCAGGCGTACCGGCCCGATTCCCCATCACGGGAGCGCATCGACAGGGGCTGGGACATGTGTGCCACGGCGCCCGGGCGCTTCAGCGAACCGGAGTCCCTCGCCGAGATTGCCCCCGATCCATGGCTGAAGGCGCCAACGGTCGGCCCGGTGGCCGATCAGCTGAGAGCACTCGGGCTGTGGAGCCTTGACGGCCCGCCGCGCCGCTTCGATGCCGACGATTGGTGGTACCGCGTTGAGTTCGAGCGCCCCGATCTGCACCCGGCTGAAGAACTCTGGTTCGGCTTCGACGGCCTGGCCACGGTGGCCGATGTCTGGTTGAACGGGCAGCTGCTGATGCGCAGCACCAGCATGTTCGTGGCCCATGAACACAGCGTGCGGCACCTGCTCAAACCCGGAGCCAATCAGCTGCTGCTTCGTTTTCATTCCCTCGACGCGTTGCTGGCCGCCAAACGGCCCCGCCCGCGCTGGCGTGCACCGATGGTGGCGAACCAGCAGCTGCGCTGGTTTCGCACCACGCTGCTCGGGCGCACGCCGGGCTGGTCGCCACCGGCGGCCGTGGTCGGCCCCACCAAGGACATCTGGTGGGAGCGCCGCAGCGCGCCACGGGTCACGCTGTCGACACTGCGAGCCACGGTGCAACCCGATGCCACCGGGGCGGTGGTTGCCTCCTGCCTGTTGCAGCTCGGGGCCGATCAGTCGCTCGACCGCATGGAACTGGAGGTCACGCGTGACGGTGTGGCGCAGCGCAGACCGATGCAAGCCGAAGCGAACGGGCGCTACAGCGGCGCCGTGTCGATTGCCGAGCCTGCGCTGTGGTGGCCGCACACCCACGGCGAGCCAGCGCTCTACCAGGTGCGCGTGCGCGTTTACCTGCACGGTGTTTCCGAGCCGTTGGTCACAGAGTTGGGCAACACCGGGTTTCGCACCCTGCAGCTCGATACCGCTGACGGCCGCTTTGCCCTGCAGGTGAACGGCGTACCGGTCTTCTGCCGCGGCGCCTGCTGGACACCGCTTGACGTGGTGAGCCTGCGCGCCACGCCAGAGGCCACGCATGACGCGGTGGCCCAGGCGCGTGATGCCGGCATGAACATGCTGCGTGTGGGCGGCACCATGGTCTACGAAGATGCGGCCTTCTTCGACGCCTGCGACGCGCTCGGCGTGCTGGTCTGGCAGGAGTTCATGTTTGCCAACATGGACTACCCCGAACATGACGGCGCCTTCATGGCCGACGTGCACACCGAGGTGCAGCAGCAGCTGCAGGCCTGGCAAGGCCGCCCCTCGCTGGCCGTGCTGTGCGGCAACAGCGAAGGCGAGCAGCAGGCGGCCATGTGGGGTGCGCCGCGCGAGCTGTGGAGCCCGCCCCTGTTCCACACCACGCTGCGTGCCCGCGTCAACGAAGCTTTGCCCGATGTGCCGTACTGGCCGTCGAGTGCGCATGGCGGCGCCTTCCCGCACCAGGGCAATGTGGGCACCACCTCGTACTACGGGGTGGGCGCCTACCTGCGCGCGCCTGAAGACGCTCGTCGCTGCGAGCTGAAATTCGCCACCGAATGCCTGGCCTTCGCCAACGTCCCCGATGAACGCACGCTGGCTCGCATGCCCGGCGGCCACGGGTTGCGTGTGCAACACCCGCAGTGGAAGGAGCGCAGCCCGCGTGACCTCAACGCCGGTTGGGATTTCGAAGACGTGCGAGACCACTACCTGGCCCGCTTGTTCCGTGTCGACCCCGTGGCCTGCCGCACGGTCGACCATGAACGCTACCTGGCGCTCAGCCGGGTGGTCACGGGCGAGCTGATGGCCGGTGCCTTCGCCGAATGGCGGCGACCCGGTTCGGGCTGCGGCGGTGCCCTGGTGTGGTTTCTGCGAGACCTGTGGGCCGGTGCCGGCTGGGGGCTGGTCGATGACACCGGCCTGCCCAAGGCCTGCTTCTACGCGTTGCGCCGCGCGCTGCAGCCGGTGGCGGTGGCGATCACCGACGAGGGCAACAACGGGCTGTATGCCCACGTCATCAACGAGGCCGCTGAAGCGCTCAACGCCACGCTGCAACTCACGCTTTATGGCCCGGCCGATTCAAGGCTCGGGCAGACGCGGCAGGTGCTGAGCCTGCCCGGCCGCGGCCAGCAAAGCGTGGCGCTCGCCGAAGGGCTGGAGGGTTTTTACGACCTGTCTTACGCCTACCGCTTTGGCCCATCGGGTGTCACGCTGGTTCACGCCAACCTGTGCGCAGCCGATGGCGCGGTGCTCGGCGAAGCGTTCCACTTCCCGGCGGGCTTGCCCTCGCTGGTGAGCGCCGATGTGGGCTTGACGGCGACGCTCGAGACCACGCGCGCGGAATTGTGGGTGGCGAGCACCGGCATGGCGCAACATGTGCACATCGCCCTCGACGGGTACACCGTGTCTGACAACGATTTCCACCTGGCGCCCGGCACCCAGCGCCGCATTGCGCTCAAACGCAAGGGCACGCAGGCGCCCAAAGGGCAGGTCTGGGCCTTGAATGCGGATCGCCCGGTGGGGATTTCCGTCGTCCCATGAACACGCGCGAGGCTCAGCCGTTTTACTTCGGCCGCGAAGGCGCCGAGCTTTTTGGGTGGCTGCACGATGCCGACCCGGCCCGGCGCCAGGGCCTGGGCTTCTTGATCGTCAACCCCTTCGGCTTCGAAGAGGTCTGCGCCCACCGCAGCCTGCGACACTTTGCCGATGCTGCCAGCGCAGCGGGATTCCCCAGCCTGCGTTTTGACCTGGCAGGTTGTGGCGACTCTCAGGGCGACGAGTTCGAGTCGCACGTGCCCACCAAGTGGCTGGGTTCGGTGCACGATGCCATCGACACGCTCAAGCGCACGGGCGGTGTGAGCCAGGTACTGGTGCTGGGGGTGCGCCTGGGGGCCATGCTGGCCACGCTCGTCGCCAGCGAGCGCGACGATGTGGCGGGGCTGGTGGCGATCGCGCCCGTCGTGCGCGGTCGCACTTATGTGCGTGAGCTGACCATGCTGGGCCAGACCGGCGCAACGCCAGGTGAGGTTGTGAACGGCACGCTCGAATCGGCCGGGTTCGTGATGACGCGCGAGACCGCTTCGTCTGTGTCGCAGGTGGATCTGCGCGCATTGACCCACCGGCCGGCGCCTCGGGTGCTGATCGTCGAGCGCGATGACCTGGTCGACATGTCGGAGTGGGCGCCGCTGCTGCAAAAGCTCGGTGCCGAAGTGCGTGTCGAGCGCTGGCCGGGGTACGCGGGGATGATGGACGATGCCCAACGCGCGGTGGTCCCTGAAGCCATGGTGGCGGGTGTGGTGGCGTGCATCACGGGGTGGTCGACACAGCTCGGCCTGGCACCCGTGGCCGCCGAGGCGCCAGACCAGCTGAGCCTGAGCTGCCGGGTGGCCCTGGCGGGCGGGGGTGGGGCTCAGGTGCTGGAGACACCGGTTCACGTCGAGACCGGCACGTCGACGCGGCTCTTCGGTGTGCTCGTCACGCCCGAAGGGGCGACGGGGCCACGACCGGCGGTGCTGATGCTCAACTCCGGCTCCATCCACCACATCGGCCCCAACCGCCTGTGGGCCAGGCTCGCGCGGCAATGGGCGGCGCGCGGCATGACGGTGTTGCGTCTCGACATTGCCGGCATCGGCGACAGCGCGCCACGGCCGGGTGCGCCAGAAAACGTCGTCTATTCACCCTACGCGATTGAAGATGTGGCGGCGGCGCTCAACTACCTGCGCACGCAGTCCGATGCGAGCGAGTGCCATTTGGTCGGTTTGTGCTCGGGGGCTTATCACGCGCTCAAGGCCGCAGTGGCTGGCCAGCCGGTGGCCTCGGCCTTGATGATCAACCCGCTGACCTACTTCTGGAAACAGGGCACGGAACTCAGCGACGTGAAGGACTATCAGCTTGTCGAGCTGACCTCCAAGTTCCGCGGCAAGTTGTTCACCCGAGAGCCCTGGCGCAAGCTGCTGCGCGGCGAGCTCGACGTGCGCCTGGTCGCCGAAGTGGCCGCCCGGCGCGCCTGGGGGGGCGTGGCGCCGCACCTGGTGGAGGCCGCACGCGCGCTGCACATCCCGCTGCGATACAACCTCGCGCGCGAGCTCGAGGGTGCTGCGCGCCACGGCATTCGCCTGCGCTTCGTCTTCGCGGAGCGGGCACCCGGCTTTGCGCTGCTGCGCAAACAAAGCGGGCGCGCGATGCAGCGCTTGCTGAAGAAGCAGGTCGCATCGATCGACTTCATCGCCAACGCCGACCACACCTTCACCCGGCTCGAAGCCCGCGAGCGCCTGGTGGCGGTGCTCGACCGGCTGGTGCTGCCTTCTCGCGATCGGGCTCTGCCCAAGCCATGAACCGCAGCGACTTTCGCGCCGACCTCAATGGCCTGCGCGGGATCAGTGTCGCGCTGGTGCTGGCGTTTCACCTGCAGCTCAAGGGTGCCGGCGGCGGCTTCATCGGGGTTGACGTGTTCTTCGTGCTCTCGGGCTACCTGATGACGCAGATCATCGGCCGCGCCCTGGCCGAGGGCCGTTTTGGCTACTGGCACTTCGTGGCGGCGCGTGCGGCGCGCATCTGGCCTGCGCTCGTGGCCCTGGTGGTGCTGTTGTTCGCGTTCGGGGCCTGGCGCCTGCCGCCCTTCGACCTGCAAATCCTCGCCGAGCAGGCGCGTGCGGCCTTGCTGTTTGTGTCGAACCACCATTTCCTCGACCGATCGGGTTACATCACCCACGCCGGCGACACCCATTGGCTGCTGCACACCTGGTCGCTCTCGGTCGAGTGGCAGTTCTATCTGATCTACCCCGTGCTGTTGATGGGGCTGATGAAGCTGACGACTCGCCGGCACACCGTGGCGGCCGTGATCGCGGGGCTGTTGGTGTTGTCGTTCGTGTGGCAGTTGCTGCAGTCGGGCACGCAGGCCCAAGCGGGCTTTTTCTTGCTGCCCGGGCGCTGCTGGGAGTTCCTGGCCGGTGGCTTGGTATTTCTCCTGCGGCGCGAAGAACCCGCCACGGGGCCCGCGCCCGTGTGGCGCGCCCTGGCCAGTTACGCGGGGCTGGCGATGGTGTTGGGCGCGGCACTCGTGATCGCGCTGTGGCGCCGCGGGGCGGTGGGCGGCGTGTCGGTCCTGCTGCTGCCGGTGCTGGGGGTGATGCTGATCCTCTGGTCAGGCCACCAGGGCAACCTCGTGCTGCGCAACCCGGTTCTGCAACACGTCGGCTTGTGGTCGTATTCGGTCTATCTGTGGCACTGGCCGCTCATCGTCGGCCTGCGCATGACCGACTACCCGCTCGACCACCCCGGGCTCACGATGGGGGCCACCGTGATCGGCTCGCTCGTCATGGGCTGGTGGTCGTACAGCTTCATCGAACAACCGTGGGCAGCGCGCGGCCTATCGGTCTGGCGGACCGCCCGCAAGCCCGCGATGGCCATGCTGCTGGCAGGTGGCGTGGTCGCCGTCGCGACGGCAACCGAGGGGCTTGCATTCAGGCTGCATGGCAAGCCCGACTTCTATCGCGGCTATCCGGCCTCGATCAAGCCGCTCTACTTCCCCGATGAATGCGACAACTACAAGAAGCCCGTGGCCGAGCTGAAGACCTGCCCGGTTCGCAAGCGCGACCCCGCCCGCACCCTGGTGATCGGCGACTCGCATGGCGAGCACCTGTATGCCTGGTTCGTGCGACACAGCCCCGGCTCGGTTGACTTCTTCACCGCCTCCGAATGCCCCCCGGTGCCGCATTTCGAGCGCACACAACCGGGGTACGTCTGCCAGGACTACGCAGCGATTGCCTGGCGCAAGGCCCTGTCAGCCGACTACGACACCGTGGTGGTGTCGGCCCGCTGGCTCACCGTGGGCCTGCAGGGCGCGCCTTATTGCCACCAGGCCAGCGAGGGAGGGCGTTGCATCGCACCACCTTCGCTGGCCGCCAAGCAGGCCTTGATCGTGACCGAGCTCAAGGCAGTGATTGCCGCCGTGCTGAAAGCGGGCAAGACGGTGGTGATGGTCGACGGCTCGCCCGAGTCGCGCTTTCGTGTGCCCGAGCGTATTGCGCGCGAAGTATTCTGGTACGGCCAGGCGCGCTTGTCAGTGCCGATGCCCGGCCTGATCGCGCAGAACCTGTGGCTGGAGCCGCTGTTCGATGCCTTCGGCGACACGCCTGGTTTTCATCGCATCAGCGTGCGCGGCAGGCTGTGCGACGGCGCCATGTGTCGTGTCTATGACAGCACGTTGCAGCGACCCGTGTTCTTCGACGAGAGCCACTTCGACCCGGTCTGGATCGCTGCTCAGGCGGACCTCTTCGCGCCCTTCGTGCGCTGAGACCGCGCTGCACCAAGGCGTGCGCTTTGTCTCGCTTGTGCGTGGGCAACCCACCTTGTTTGGGGGGTTTGGCGACAAGCTGGGGGGAGGGGTTTCACCTGTCACCCCAATACAATCTTCCGTGGTCTCCGATTCACGTTTTGATGCGCAGAAAGATCCCCATGAGCAAGCAAGCCAAGGCCCCGAAGATTCAAGAGAAGAAGACACCGGGCCTCGCCGCGTCGAACATGACGGGCACCGGCCCTGGCGGCCTGTCGGTACGTGCCTTCGGCGAGTGGTACCGCGACCGTGAGTTGGAGCAGTGGGCTCAGTTCGACTTCGCCGCGCTGGAAAAGATCGCCAAGCTGATCGAAGTGGTCGAAAAGAAGGGCAAGCAGATTTTCGTGATGGGCAATGGTGGCTCGGCAGCCACCTCGTCGCACATCGCGACCGACTGGTCGAAGACCGCTGAGCGTGTGGGCCAGCCTTTGATCCGCTGCATCTCGCTCAACGACAACACCGCCTTCATGACGGCCGTCGGCAACGACCTCGGCTATGAAGCAATCTTTTCGCGCCAGTTGCAAAACCTGTGCAACAAGGGTGACCTGGTCGTCATCATCTCCGGCTCGGGCAACTCGCCCAGCGTCATCAAGGCCGCCGAATACGCCGAGAGCGTGGGCGCCACCACGGTCGGCATGACCGGTTTCACCGGCGGCAAGCTGCGCAAGATGGTCGATGTGTGTTTCCACGTCGAGAGCGATCAATACGGCGTGATCGAAGACATGCACATGGCCGCAGGTTCGATCCTGGCGTTCTACCTCAAGCAGCGCAAGTGACGGGCTGCGCAGCCGTCGCAACGGGCGCCGCACGATGATCCATTACGTCACGCAAAACGGCATCGGCAATGCCTGGGTCGCCAACGAGCTGAGCCGGGTCGAAGCCGCCGGGCTGCCGGTGGCGTTGCATGCGATGCGTGCGCCCGACAAGCTGCTGCACGACTCGCCCTGGGCGGTGGAGATGAACCGCCGCACCGAGCTGATGTACCCGCTGCCGTGGGTGGCGATGTTCCTCTCGCTGCTGGCGGCACCGTTTCGTTTTCGCGGGCGGTTTTTTGCGGCGCTCTGGAACGCCTTCTTCGGCCGCCGTGAACACATGCGTGCCCGCCTGGCCGGCATCGCTCACCTGGTGGTGGCCTGTCATTGGGCAACCGGGCTGCAGCGCAGCGCCCGAGCGGTGTCGCAGATCCATTCGCAATGGATCAACTCCTGCGGCACGATCGCGATGTATGGCGCCTGGTTGCTCGATGCACCCTTCAGCTTCACCGGCCACGCGACCGACCTGTTTCGCAACCGCTCGGCCTTGCTCGACAAGATAGAGCGCGCGAACTTCATCATCTGCATCTCCACCTTTCACCGCGACTTCTATCTGCAGCACGGTGCGCGGCCCGAACAGCTGGTGATCGCCTATTGCGGCATCGACCTGTCGTGGTTCTACCCGCCGGCGCCCGGCCGACGTGATGTGCTGCGGCCATATCGCATCCTTTCGTCGGGGCGCCTGGTCGAGAAGAAGGGTTTCAGCGACCTGATCGACGCCTGCAAGCTGCTGGCCGACCGTGGCGAGCGATTCGACTGCGTGATCGGTGGCAGCGGCCCGCTGGAAGCCGAACTCAAGGCGCAGATCGCGCGGCTGAAACTGACCGACCGCATCACCGTCACCGGCAAGGCGCTGTTGCAAGAAAAGATCGTCGACTTCATGCACGAGGGTGACGTCTACGTGCTGCCGTGCGTGTGGGCCGCCGATGGTGACGTGGATGGGCTGCCGCAGATGATCATGGAAGCCATGGCCAGCGGTCTGCCGGCGATCAGCACGCGGCTGGTCGGCATTCCGGACCTCATCCACCACGACGACACCGGCTTGCTGGTCGAGCCCAACAACCCGGCCCAGCTCGCTGACGCCATGGCGCGCCTGAAGCACGACGCAGCACTCGCGGCCCGTTTGTCTGACAGCGGCCAGCAACTGCTGAAAAAGACTTTCGACCTCAACAACTGCCTCGATCCCTTGATCGAGCAGTTTCGCAAGAGCATGGCCAAGGCCGCGCCAGGCCAGCGTGCTGCCGGCTCGCCAGCGCAACAAAGCAGGGTGACCTCATGATCATTTCGCAAACCCCCTACCGCGTGAGCTTTGCCGGCGGCGGCACCGACCTGCCGGCTTTCTATCGCCAGGAATACGGGGCGGTGTTGTCGATGGCGATCGACAAGCACATGTACGTGACGGTCAGTCCGCGTTTCGAGAAAACCACCCGCGTGGCCTACACCAAGGTCGAGATCGCCGACTCGGTGAACGATATCCAGCACGAGCTGGTGCGCGAGGCGCTCAAGATCACCGGCCTCGGCCGCCACATCGAGATCACCACCGTGGGTGACGTGCCTTCAGGCACGGGCATGGGCTCGTCGAGCTCGTTGACGGTCGGTGTGCTGCAGGCCTTGTATGCCTACAAGGGCCAGATCATCAGCGCGAAGAATGTGGCCGAGCAAGCCTGCCAGATCGAGATCGACATCCTCGGCAAACCGATCGGCAAACAAGACCAGTACGCCGCGGCCTTTGGAGGCTTGAACTACATCCGCTTCAATTCCGACGACACCGTCGACGTGGAGCCGGTGCCGGCACCCCGCGAGACGCTGCAGGAGTTGTCGAGCCGCATGATGCTGCTCTACACCGAGCAGCAGCGCGACGCCGACGGCATCTTGAAGCGCCAGAGCGAAGGCACCA
>NZ_JANOCG010000254.1:0-3461 GCF_031412075.1 Rhizobacter sp. | reverse complement strand
ATGCGCTCGCGCCGTGAAGAAGCGGAAATGATCTTTCGCCGCGTGGGCATCACCTTCGCGGTCTACGGCGCAAAAGACGAAGACGGCTCGGGCACCGAGCGCCTCATCCCGTTCGACCTCATTCCCCGCGTGATCCCGGCCCATGAGTGGGCCGAAATGGAGCGCGGCCTCACGCAGCGCGTGACGGCCATGAACCGCTTCATCCACGACGTCTACCACGAGCAGGAGATCATCCGCGCCGGCATCGTGCCCGCCGAGCAGATCTTCAAGAACGCGCAGTTCCGGCCCGAGATGATGGGCGTCGACGTGCCCGGCGGCGTGTACTCGCACATCAGCGGCATCGACATCGTGCGCGCCGCCAACCCCGACGGCAGCGGCTCGTACTACGTGCTTGAAGACAACCTGCGTGTGCCCAGCGGCGTGAGCTACATGCTCGAGAACCGCAAGATGATGATGCGGCTCTTTCCCGAGCTCTTCAGCCAGCACCGCGTGGCACCGGTCGCGCACTACCCCGACCTCTTGCTGGAGACTTTGCGCGGTGTGGCCCCGGCAGCCGTCAACGAGCCGACGGTCGTGGTGCTCACCCCCGGCATGTACAACAGCGCCTACTTCGAGCACGCGTTTCTGGCGCAGCAGATGGGCGTGGAGCTGGTCGAGGGCCAAGACCTCTTTGTCAAAGACAACTTCTGCTATATGCGAACCACGCAGGGCCCGAAACGGGTCGACGTGATCTACCGCCGTGTGGACGACGACTTTCTGGACCCGCTCGCCTTCCGGCCCGATTCGACGCTCGGCTGTGCGGGTTTGCTCAGCGTCTACCGCGCGGGCAACGTGACGCTGTCCAACGCCATTGGCACCGGCGTGGCCGACGACAAGTCCATCTACCCCTACGTGCCCAAGATGATCGAGTTCTACCTGGGTGAGAAGCCGATCTTGAACAACGTGCCCACCTACCAGTGCCGCGAGCAAGACGACTTCAAGTACGTGCTCGACCACCTGCACGAGCTGGTGGTGAAAGAGGTTCATGGCGCCGGGGGTTACGGCATGCTGGTCGGCCCGGCGTCCACCAAGGCCGAGATCGCGGACTTTCGCAAGGCGCTGGAGGCCAACCCGGCTGGCTACATCGCGCAGCCCACCTTGAGCCTGTCGACCTGCCCGACGTTCGTCGAGAGCGGCATCGCACCACGCCACATCGACCTGCGGCCGTTTGTGCTGTCGGGTAAAAACGTGCAGATGGTGCCGGGTGGCCTCACACGCGTGGCGCTCAAAGAGGGCTCGCTCGTCGTCAACTCGTCGCAAGGCGGCGGTACAAAAGACACCTGGGTATTAGAAGCATGAGGACACAAGGAGAACGCGATGCTCTCTAGAACCGCCGACCACTTGTTCTGGATGGCGCGCTACATGGAGCGCGCCGAAAACACCGCGCGCATGTTGGACGTCAACTACCAGACCTCCCTGCTGCCGCAGTCGGCCGACGCGGCCGAGAACGGCTGGCGTGGCCTGTTGAGCATCTCCGAGCTGACCGCCGACTACAGCGAGCGCCATGGCGACATCACGCCCAGGAAGGTGATGGACTACATGGTGAGCGACGAGCGCAACCCGTCGAGCATCTACAGCTGCCTGATGGCGGCGCGCGAAAACGCCCGTGCCGTGCGCGGCGCCCTGACCACCGAGGTGTGGGAAACACAGAACCAGACCTGGCTCGAATTCCAGCGCATGCTGCGCATCAAGGCCTTCGACAAAGACCCGGGCGATGCCTTCGAGTGGGTCAAGTTCCGCTCGCACCTGTCGCGCGGTGTGACGGTGGGCACGATGCTGCAAGACGAGGCCTTTCACTTCTTGCGCATTGGCAGCTTCCTGGAGCGCGCCGACAACACCGCCCGCATGCTCGACGTGAAGTTCCATGCGGTCGAGAGCGAGTTTTTTGGCACCGGCGCGGCCAACGGCAATGGTGATGGCAAGGACCAGGAGTACGACTTCTATCACTGGTCGGCCATCCTGCGATCGGTGTCGGGCTTCGAGGTTTATCGCAAGGCGTATCGCAACGTGATCCGCCCCGAGAAGGTGGCCGAACTCCTGATCTTGCGTGCCGACATGCCGCGCTCGCTGGCAGCCTGCATGGACGAGGTGGTGTCCAACCTGCAGCGTGTGGCCAACGAACAGTCGCACGACACGCTGCGCCGCGCCGGGCGATTACAGGCTGACCTGCGCTTTGGCCGCATCGACGAGATTCTCGCGACCGGTCTGCACGCCTTCCTCAGCCAGTTCCTGGAGCGCGTGGGCACCTTGGGGGTGGGCATCAGCCGCGACTTCCTCGTGCCCGTGGCCGCGTGATCGCAGTCGCCTGAGACGAGCAGCGTCACCGGATGAAACTCAACATCCAGCGCGTGACGCACTGCGACCACAGCGCGCCGCTGCAGTTCGCCCTGCCATCGCCGTGCGGGCTCGCATGCACATCTGCGAAGCCGCGATCCTTTTTTCCCTGATCTCTGTCCTGGAGCCCTGAATGTCCATCCACGTTGCGCTCAACCACGTGACCCATTACCGGTACGACCGGCCGGTCAACCTCGGGCCGCAGGTGGTTCGCCTGCGCCCGGCGCCGCACTCGCGCACCCGCATCCTCAGCTACTCGATGCGCGTCACGCCCGCCACTCACTTCATCAACTGGCAGCAAGACCCGCAGAGCAACTACCTTGCGCGGCTTGTTTTCCCCGACAAGACGACCTCGTTTCGCATCGAGATCGACCTCGTGGCCGAGATGGCGGTGCTCAACCCCTTCGACTTCTTTCTGGAGCCCGAGGCCGACAACTTCCCGTTTGAATACGACAAGTCGCTGGCCATCGAGCTGGAGCCTTATCGCCGCAAGGCGCAGCTCACGCCGGCCTTCGAGAAGTACCTCGCCAGCATCTCGCGCGAGAAGATGCAGACGACCAACTTTCTGGTCGCCCTCAACCAGCGCCTGCAAAAAGACATCAGCTACCTGATCCGCATGGAGCCCGGCGTGCAAACGCCTGAAGAAACGCTGGTCAATGGCTCGGGCTCGTGCCGCGACACCGGCTGGCTGCTGGTGCAGCTGCTGCGCCACCTGGGCTTTGCGGCGCGCTTCGTCTCGGGCTACCTCATCCAGCTCAAGAGCGACGTCAAATCGCTCGATGGCCCGAGCGGCACCGAGGTCGATTTCACTGACCTGCATGCCTGGTGCGAGGCCTACCTGCCGGGCGCGGGCTGGATCGGCTTCGACCCTACCTCGGGCCTGCTGGCGGGCGAAGGGCACATTCCGCTGGCGTGTTCGCCCGAGCCGTCTTCGGCGGCGCCGGTGAGTGGTGCGCTCGATGACTGCGAGACCGAGTTCGAGCACACCTTGAAGGTCTCGCGTGTGTGGGAAGCGCCGCGTGTCACGCTGCCCTACACCGACGAGCAATGGGCCGGCATCGAAGCACTGGGCCACAAGGTCGACGCCG
>NZ_JANOCG010000253.1:0-11857 GCF_031412075.1 Rhizobacter sp. | reverse complement strand
CAAGAGACCCAGCTGCTCGCGGATCTGCGCCACCTCCAGCTCACGCACGGCGAGGTCGCCGCGGCGCGCGCTGGCCAGCAGCCGGCGCGAGGCTTCGATGGCGGCTTCTCCGCCCTTGACGGCGATGTACATCAGGTGCCTTCGATGGTGATGAGCGTGGAGCGCGGCACGCCGACCAGCTGCGAGCCGCACACCAGCAGCAGGTCGACGCCGCGCGGGAACAGCCGCTGCATTGCAATGCGCTGCTGCCAGAAGGCGATCGGCAGGCCGCACCAACCCATGTGCTGTTCATGCGCGATGCCCGGGCCGGTGAGGCGCAAGCGCGCACCGCGTTCGAGCGCCAGGCTGCCGGTGTCGACGATCAGCGTGCTGCCTTGTTGGGGCACCTCGTCGCTGCCCAGGCGCAGGCCATCGAGCGACGCGTGTGGGGAGCGGGTGGCGACAAAGTCTGCCTGCGCCGCATCGTCCTCGCGTTGCACGCCGGTGTGAAAGCGGCAGTACATCCAGGCCGCGTCGCTCGTCAGCGGCTCGGCGAGGTGCAGCGAGGTTTCGGTGTCGAGCAAGGTGAGCAGCAGCGCGGTGAGGCCGCGCGACAGGGGCACGGGGGCCTGCAGGCCGTCGCTGGCCCCCAGCGTCTGCAGGCGGCCGGGGCGCGACAAGGCCTCGAGCACGCTGCGAAACACCGACTGCGCGCCGTGCGTGGCATCGGCAAAGCCGTGCGGCATGTGGGTCAGCAGGTCGGCGCTCATGCCGTGATCTCGGATTGCAAGGTGTAGAAGCTCACGCGGCTCGCTGCATCGCGAGCCTGCTCTTGCGCCAGCGTCGCTTCGCGCTGCGCGCGCAGCGGGTGGATCACCTCTGCCAGCAGCTGCTCATGCAGCGTGGGCTGCTGCAACAGCGCGTCGAGCTGCGCCACCCAGCGTGCACGTTGTTCGTCGCGCCCCAGCACATGCCCCACCCCCGCCGTGGCGTGGCCGTCCACCGACACGCGGGCGATGCAGCGGGTCAGCGTCACCTCGCCCAGGTTGAAGCGGTCGCCGCGGTTGGCGATGCGTGCGCGCACCAGGGCCAGGCCGATCTCGGGCTCGCGCAGCCAGTCGAAGGCCTGGCCGAGGGCGCAGCGTTGGGCATGCTCGGCCAGCGCGGCGCGGGGCGCATGCGCCAGCACCGACAGCCAGGCCTGGCGCTGCGCAGTAGAGTGGGTTGGATCGGTCGGGTTGGTCATGCGAATGTCATCTAGATGACTGTAGGATCGCAGCCAGTATCGAACAAGCCCGTGACAGATTCTTGACATGACACTCAACGCCTCTTCTTTCCCGGCCGAAGCCGCCGACACCCCCGCGCCGACTCGCCGTTGGGAAAGCATCGCCGCCGTGCTGCGCCAAGACATCACCGCAGGCCGCCTGCGCCCCGGTGAGCGCCTGCCCAACGAGGCGGCGCTGGCCGCGCGTTTCGAGGTCAACCGCCACACGCTGCGCCAGGCGGTGCAGGCCCTGGCGCGCGACGGCTTCGTGCGTGTCGCGCAGGGCAGCGGCACCTTCGTGCGCGAGCTGGTGCTCGACTACGCCTTGCAGCGCCGCACGCGCTTGTCGCAAAACCTCGCGGCCGTGGGCGAAACCGCGCAGCGCGAGTTGCTGGCGCACGAGCAGCTGCGCGGCAGCGAGTGGGCGCGTGACCTGGGTGTCAGCGCACGCGCCAACCTGCAACTCATGTACACCCGCGCTGCGGTGCGCGGCCGCCCGGTCAACCTGGCGACCTCGGCCTACCCCTTGCCCCGCCTGGCCGGCATGGTGGAGGCATTCACTGAAACAGGCAGCATCACCGCCGCCTTCCAAAGGCTGGGCGTGGCCGACTACACCCGCGCCCGCAGCGTGGTCTCGTGCCGCCTGCCCACTGTTACCGAGGCCGACGCGCTGGCGCGGCCGGCCACCCAGCCGGTGCT
The DNA here is from genome assembly GCF_031412075.1 of Rhizobacter sp. Classification (GTDB taxonomy): domain Bacteria; phylum Pseudomonadota; class Gammaproteobacteria; order Burkholderiales; family Burkholderiaceae_C; genus Rhizobacter. Next base: position 9,915 of record NZ_JANOCG010000253.1, on the reverse strand, counting down.
GGTGGTGCGCTATGTGAATGTGGACGCGCAGGGTGTGCCGGTCGAAGCCGGTTGCACCTTGTTTGCGTCGGATGCGGTGCAGCTCACGGTGCAGCACGACGAATGATGAGCACACGTTACGCCGTCTACTACATGCCTGCGCCCTCGCATGCGCTGTGGCACGCGGGCTGCGACTGGTTGCAGCGCGACCCGTCGTCCGATGAGGCGCGGCGGCCGACGCGCGCGCACGTGGGCGAGCCTTGGCGCTACGGCTTTCACGCCACGCTGAAAGCCCCCCTGCGCCTGGCGCCGGGCTGCAGCGAAGCCGGCCTGCGCGACGCCGTGGCGCAGCTGGCGCAACGCACGCCACGTTTTGTGATGCCGGCCTTGTCGGTGCAGTGGATGAGCGACTTCCTGGCGCTGCAGCCGCTGGCGCCGCTGCCGGCCACCCACCCGCTGCACCGCCTGGCCGACGCCTGCGTCACCGAGCTCGATGCCTGGCGCGCCGAGCCCACGGCCGATGAGCTGCAACGCCGCCTGGCCACGCCGATGAGCGCCGAGCAGCGCGCGCTGCTGCAACGCCACGGCTACCCGCATGTGCTCGGCCAGTGGCGTTTTCACATGACGCTGAGCAACAGCCTGCCGCCCGATGCGAGCCTGCGCGACGAGCTGCAGCAGGCCGCACAGCAGCACTTCGCCGCCGCCCTGCGCGAGCCGCTCGAATGCGACGCGCTGAGAGTGTTCGTCGAGCCCGCACCGGGCCTGCCCTTCAGGCTGTTGCACCGCTACCCACTCGCATGACACATCTGCCGAGCATTCCCCACAGCGAACGCCTGATCGTGGTGGTCGGCCCGTCGGGTGTCGGCAAAGACAGCGTGCTGCAAGCCTGGGCCGGCTTGCGCAGCGCGAGCGGCCCGCAGATTCATCAAGCCCAGCGCGTCATCACGAGGCCGGCCGACGGTGGCGCCGAGCAGCACGAGGCGGTGAGCGCCGAAGACTTTGTGGCGCTGCAAACCACCGGCGCGCTCGCCACCACCTGGCAGGCCCACGGCCTGAGTTACGGCGTGCGGCACCTCGCCTTCGCGCCGCTGGCCGCAGGCGACTGGGTGGTGCTCAACAGCTCGCGCGCCCACCTGCCCACCCTGCGCCAGCAGGCCCCTGGGCTGAGCGTGGTCGAGATCACCGCGCCGCCCGCCGTGCTGGCGCAGCGCCTGCTCGGGCGAGGGCGCGAAGACGAGGCGGCCGTCAGCGCCCGAATGCAACGCCACACACCGGCTGTGCAGGCCGACCTGACCCTCGTGAACGACTCCTCACTCCATGAGGTGGCCCAAGCCTTGCAGCGGTGGTGGACGGCGCGACAAGCCCTGCCATGACGGCGTATGCTCATTCGCGTCGTCCACCCACGAAGGAGCGACCTTGATGAGCACCGAGAAGCCGGGCGAAGCCAAAGTCAACACCAAGCACATTCGCCTCACCTCTCACCCCGGTCAACAGGGCGTGAGCGGCGCACCCAACATCCGCTGGGGCGCGGCCGATCCGCAGGAGCGTGGCCCCGTGGTGGGCACCACCACCAACCGCAGCCAACGCAATGTGGTCGGCACGCACAGCGGCAGCTACGGCATCTACCGTGCGCTGGCGGTGGCCGCCGGCAACCTGACCAAGGGCCACCGCGCCGACCTGACCAACACCTCGCCCACCACGCCCATCGGCCCCTACCCGCAGTGGGGTGACCCGCACCGCATCGTCTCGCTCGACCCCTGGGGTGCGATCGTCGGCGAGGTGTTTGCCGACCACCTGGCGCAGGGCTACGACATCCGCCCGACCATCGCCGTGACGCAGGCCCACGTGCACCTGCCCGAGATCAAGCAGGCCATCGCTTTTCAGCGCCTGAAGCCTGATGGCAAGTACCTGCTCGAAGACTCGTCCGCCATGGTCACCAAGATCGCCATCGAACCGGTGTGGTGGATCGAAGGGGTGGCCAAGCGGTTCAACGTGAGCGAGGCCGACCTGCGGCGTGTGATGTTCGAAGAGACCGGCGGCATGTACCCCGAGCTGGTGACGCGCAGCGACATCGGCATCTTCTTGCCGCCCATCGGCGGGCAGACGCTCTACATTTTTGGCTCCCCCGCCGACCTGGCCGACCCGAGCGTCACGCTCACCGCGCGTGTGCACGATGAATGCAACGGCTCCGATGTGTTCGGCTCCGACATCTGCACCTGCCGCCCCTATCTCACGCACGCCATCGAAGAGTGTGTGAGGGGCGCGCAACAGGGCGGCGTGGGCCTGATCGCCTACTCGCGCAAAGAGGGCCGCGCGCTCGGCGAGGTCACCAAGTTCCTGGTCTACAACGCGCGCAAGCGCCAGGTGGGCGGCGACAGCGCCGACAAATATTTCCTGCGCACCGAGTGTGTGGCCGGCGTGCAAGACATGCGCTTCCAGGAGCTGATGCCCGACGTGCTGCACTGGCTGGGTGTGAAGAAGATCCACCGCCTGGTCAGCATGAGCAACGACAAATACGACGCCATCACCGGCAGCGGCATCGAGGTCGGCGAGCGGGTGAAGATCCCCGACGAGCTGGTGCCGGCCGATGCGAAGGTGGAGATCGAAGCCAAGATCGCGGCGGGTTATTTCACCGACGGCAGCGTGCCCGACGATGTGAAGCTTGCAGCCACGAAAGGGCGCGACCTCGCGTGAAGGCATGACCGCAGACCCACGAAACCTGACCGCTCCGCTGCGCTCCACGGCAACGATCCGCGAACGCTGCGGCAACATCCTGCGTGCGGTGGACGAAGGCCGCTCGCGTCACTTCACCCTCAACCGCGCGCAGCTCGATGAAGTGGCACGCCGCATCGAACACGTCACGCGGCAAAACTACCCCGACCTGCGCATCCCGTACCACAGCCGCTGGCGGCATTTCGAGACCGGTGGTGTCGACCGCAAGGCCGAGCTCGATGCCCGGCTTGCAGGCATCGACCCCGCCGCACAGGCGCGTGCGCGCATCGACCTCACGCTGGTGAGCGTGTTGCTCGATGCCGGCGCCGGCCCGCAGTGGCGTTATGCCGAAGCCGAGAGCGGCCAGACCTTGAGCCGCTCCGAAGGCCTGGGTGTCGCGAGTTTCCGTGCCTTCATGCAAGGGCAGTTTTCATCCGATGCGGCTGACCCGCATCGGGTCGATGCCGAGGCGCTGCGGCGCATCGACGCGGCCACGCTGGCGCAGATGTTCCAGGTGCGAAGCGACAACCCGCTGGTCGGGCTCGACGGCCGGGTGGCCCTGTTGCAGCGCCTGGGCCAGACCCTGCGTGCGCAGCCCGAGGTGTTTGGCGCCGACGGCCGCCCGGGGGGCCTGTTCGACACACTCACCCTCCCCGGCCCGACGGACAACAGCCCCCTGCGCCTCGCCGCGCCACGTGTGCTGCAGGCGCTGCTCGACCACCTGAGCCCCATCTGGCTCACCGGCAGCGAGCTGCAGGGCATGCCCTTGGGCGACTGCTGGCCGCACCCGCTGGCCGGTGGCACCGGGCTCACCGCGGGCTGGGTGCCGTTCCACAAGCTGAGCCAGTGGTTGACCTACTCGCTGCTGGAGCCGTTCGAGTGGGCCGGCATCACGCTCACCGACATCGACGGCCTGACCGGCCTGCCCGAGTACCGCAACGGCGGCTTGTTGATCGACGCACGCGTCATCGTGCCGAAAGACCCGACCTTTGCCGCCCGCAGTTACACGGCGGGCGACGAAGCCATCGTCGAATGGCGTGCGCTCACCGTGGCACTCATCGACGAGCTGGCGCCGCTGGTGCGTGCACGTTTGAACAAGTCGAGCGACGAGATGCCGCTCGCCTGCATCCTCGAAGGCGGCACCTGGGCCGCCGGCCGCGAGATCGCCAAGAGCCTGCGCGAAGGCGGCAGCCCGCCGCTCAAGATCGAGAGCGACGGAACGGTGTTCTGAGCACCGGGCGGGCGCGAGAGACCGTCAACGCTTGGCGGCCATCAGCTTGGCCACACTGCCGCTGGCCTTGAGCTTGTCGAATGCGGCGCGGGTGCGGGCCACCACCTCGTCGGAGGTGGGTTTGCTGTAGGCCATCCAGATGCCGACCGAAAGCTCGTCGAGCGCGTACACCTTCTCCAGCCGGGTGCAGTCGAAACCGGTTTCTTCGCAGAGCTGGGCGGCCCCTGGTTCGGACAAGGCAGCCAGCTGCACCTGTCCGTTGGTGAGCTGCCTGAAGTTGTCTCCGACCTGCGATGACACCACCAGCTTGGTAAAGCCCTTGGCCTGCAAAAACTGGTGCCGCACGTCGTTGCGCATCACGCCCACGGTGTAGGCCTTGGCGTCCTCGAGGCTGCGCAGCGCAATGCCCGCCTGCCCGCGCAGCTTGTAGAGAAAGTATTCGACGCGGATGAACTCGCCCACCCACTTGAACTGCGGCTCGCGCTCCGGCGTGCGTGCGATCAGGTAAATGAGCACGTTGGGTTCTTGCAGCGCGATGTCGTAGGCACGGGCCCAGGGGTACATGGCGAGGCTGTAGTCGAGGCCGGCCCGCTTGAGCGTGGCCTCGACGATCTCGTTGGCCGGGCCGGCCGGTTTGCCGTTGTCAAGCCGGCTGTAGGAGGAGGTTTCGGTCACGCCCTTGATGGTTTGCGCGGGCGCCACCGCGCAGGCCAGCGACAGGGCCAGCGAGGTGAACGAGCGAAGAGCGAGCGAGCGGATGGTCATCGGGTCTCCTTCAGCGTCAGCCGGCGACCCGGTTGCGCCCCTGGTTCTTGGCGAGGTACAGGGCCTTGTCGGCCTGGTGGAGCAAGGTCTCGAAACGGTCCATGGTCTCGGGATCGAACTGCGCAATGCCGATGCTGATGGTCACGTGGTCGCCCACCGGCGAGTCGGCATGGGCGAGCGACAGCGCTCGCAACCGTTCTTGCAGGCGCTGCGCTGCGGCGCGTGCGCGCACCACATCGGCCCCCGGCAGCAGCACAGCGAACTCCTCGCCGCCGATGCGCGCCGTGAGCTCGCCGGCGCGGGAGAAGGTCTGCTTCAGGGCTTCGGCCACCGCTTGCAGGCAGCGGTCGCCCTCGGCGTGGCCGTAGGTGTCGTTGTAGCGCTTGAAAAAATCGACGTCGCACAGCAGCACCGACAGGGGCTGGTTCAGGCGCTGGGCGCGGCGGAATTCGGTGTCCTTCACTTCGTCGAAGTGGCGGCGGTTGGACAAGCCGGTGAGCGAATCGCTGCGCGACAGCTCTTGCAGCATGGCATTGGCGGAGCGCAGTTCGGCCGTCTGCTCGTCCACCAACTCGGCCAGGCGGTCGCGGTGGGCGGTGAGTTCATGCTCGTCGCGGCGCTGACGCGAAAGGTACTCCGACAGGTTGCTCTGCAGGTGGTTGACGCCCGCCTCCAGCAAGCTCAGCTCATCGCGGTGCGTGACGCGGCGGTCCAGCGCCAGGCGCTGGTCCAGCGTGGCGGGGGTGAGCTCGTCCAGGTGGCGGGCGATGCGCTGCACATGCACCGTCACCGCCCCATTGAAGAGCCACATGATCAGCGCCGCCAGCAGCGCCGACTGAATGACCTGCGTCACCACGATGCCGGCCACCTCGCCGCGCAGCCGCGTCCAGAGCACGCGTTCGTCGCCTTCAAGCCTGAGCTCGCCGACGTTCTCGCTGGCGCCCGGATAGGGCGCGAAGGTCAGCACGCGCTGCAGCGAGGGCGCGCGTGACGAAACGGCGTGGGCGGCTTGGCCGCCCTCGATGATTTCGGGCGCGCGGCCGGCGCGGCCGATGCGAAGCTCGATGCGGCCCACCGGGCTCACCCGCGAGACGATGTTCACGTGGCTCTGCAGTTCCTCGCGGTCCATCTCCCAGATGGCCTTGGCCAAGGTGCGCTGGAACACCTTGTCGATGAGGGCGAGTTCGGCCGTCATCGCGGCCAGGTTGGACTGCCAGGCCGACCAGGTGCGCACCGCCACGGCGGCGAGCGTGAAGACCAGGCTGAAGGCCAGTGTGCCCAGCACCAGCCGGCGCCCCAGCGAGCGCGGCGGCGCGGGCGCTACGACCTCGTCGTCAGAGCCACTTTTTCTGGAGGCTGTCATAGGTGCCGTTTTTCTTGATCGTCTCCAGCGCCTTGCGGAAACGATCGACCACGGCATCGGGGGTTTTCAGGCTGAAGGCCAGGTCGAGCCCGCCGGTGCTGCCCAGGTCGTTGAGAGGCAGGGCGTGCACCAGCACCTGGGCCGGGTCGTCGCCCGCCTGGCGCACCAGGTACATGGCGTTCAACTCGTTGGCCACCCACAGGTCGACGCGGCCGAGCTTCAGCTTTTCGTAGTTGATCTCGTATTTGCTGCTCGACTGCAGGTTCTTGCCGAGGGCAAAGCCCTTGCCCACCAGGTACTGCTCGCCCGCGTCTTCATTCACGGTGGCGATCTGGTGGCTGCGGGCGTCGTCGAGTTTCTTGATCTTGACGTTCTTGTCGGCCCGGCTGAACAGATACCAGTTCGTCGGCGCGATCACGCCCACCCACTTGAACAGCTTCTCGCGTTGCGGGGTGCGCGTGATCGAGTAGATCATCACGTTTTCAGTGTTCAGCGCGATGTCGTAGGCGCGGGCCCAGGGCATCGACTGGATGGGGGCCTGCACCCCCGCTTCTTTCAGAACCGCGCGCACGACCTCGGTGCTCAGCCCGGTGATCTGCCCGTTCTGGGTCATGTTGTAGGGCGGCAGCTCTTCGGTGACGATGCGCAGCTGCTCGTCGGCCGCCGCAGCATTCAGCGACAGGCAGGCCAGGCCCGCGAGCATCCACGCTCGGGCGGCTTGTCGGCAGGTGGTCACGGTCCGGTTCATGTGCGTGTCGGGGCAGCGTGGAAGGTGGAATGCCAAGGGCGGTCAGCCGGGTGCACACCGCACGTCTGGCTTGTTGACCCTTTCGTTTTCGGCAGCGCAGCGGCAGGACTTGATGCCTGAAATGCCAGAAGCTTGGCAAAAATGCCGCTTATTGCATGCCGAGCCGATATGCTGATGAGCCAAGGAGAGAGACCCATGACCGCGTCCGTCCACCACATCACCCACCCGCTGATCCAGCACAAGCTCACGCTGATGCGCGAGAAGGACCGCAGCACCAACAGCTTTCGGCGCCTGCTGGGCGAGATCAGCATGCTGATGGCCTACGAGGTCACGCGCGACATGCCGACCCAGCTGATCGACATCGAGACCCCGCTCGAGAAGATGCGCAGCCCGGTGATCGACGGCAAGAAGACGGTGTTCGTCATCATCATGCGCGCCGGTGCGGGCTTTCTCGACGGCATGCTCAACGTGGTGCCCGGTGCGCGCATTGGCCACATCGGCCTGTACCGCGACCCCAAGACGCTGGTGGCGGTGGAGTACTACTTCAAGATGCCGGCCGACATGCACGAGCGCGACGCCATCGTGCTCGACCCGATGCTCGCGACAGGCAACTCGGCCGTGGCGGCGGTCGACCGGCTGAAGGAGACCAAGCCGAAGTCGATCCGCTTCGTCTGCCTGCTGGCCGCGCCGGAAGGGCTGAAGCACTTCACCGAATCCCACCCCGACGTGCCGGTCTACACCGCCGCCATCGACCGCGAGCTCAACGAGCACGGCTACATCGTGCCGGGGCTGGGTGATGCGGGCGATCGCTTGTTCGGCACCAAATAATCAGATCAAACAAAGGAGACACCTTAATGAGCATCACCGCACGCGCCGTGGTCTGCCGGGCCGTCAACGGCCCCATCACGGTCGAACAGCTCCAGGTCAAGGTGCCCGGCCACAACGAGGTGCTGATCAAGATGGCCGCCTGCGGCGTGTGCCACAGCGACCTGTCGGCCGCCAACGGCACCATCCAGATGCCGATGCCCGTGGTGCTCGGGCACGAGGGCGCCGGTGTGGTGTCGGCCGTGGGCACGGGGGTGACCGAGTTTGCAGTGGGCGACGCGGTGCTCAGCTCCTTCGTCGGCATGTGCGGGCGCTGCCGCTACTGCGCGACCGGGCGCCCGCAGCTGTGTGACCAGCCGGCGCGGGCCGCGTTGGCCGCACCCGGCGCCGAGCCGCGCTTTCGCGACGCGAGTGGCGCCGGCCTGGGGGTGTTTGCGGCCTGCGGCGTGATGGCCGAATACGCCACGCTGCACACCGACAGCGTGGTCAAGATCGACAAGAACATGCCGCTCGACAAGGCCTGCCTGGTGAGCTGCGGTGTGATGACCGGCGTGGGCGCGGCCATCAACACCGCGCAGGTGCAGCCGGGCTCGATCTGCGTGGTGTTCGGTTGTGGCGGTGTGGGCCTGTCGGCCCTGCAGGGCTGCCGCATCGCGGGCGCGGCGATGATCGTGGCGGTCGACACCTCCGACCTCAAGCTGCAGATGGCCACCGACTTCGGTGCCACCCACACGCTCAACGCCAAGAGCGTGGAAGACGTGGTCAAGGCGGTGATGAAGCTCACCGGCGGCGGTGCCGACTACGCGTTTGAATGTGTGGGCGCCGGTGCGGTGGTGGCGCAGGCGGTGAACGTGCTGGCCAAGGGCGGCACGGCGGTGGCGGTGGGTGTGGCCGCGTTGGCCGACACCGCGAGCGTGCGGCCCTTGTTGCTGACCGCCATGGAGCGCACGCTCAAGGGCAGCTACTTCGGCTCGGCCCGGCCGCGTGAAGACTTCCCGCGCCTCATCAAGATGTACCGCTCGGGCCAGCTCAAGCTCGACGAGCTGATCACCCGCACCTACACCGTCGACGAAGCGCCGCAGGCCTTCGACGACCTGGCGCAAGGGCGCAATGCGCGCGGCGTGATCCTGTTCGGGTGATCGTTCGCGCGCGGGCAGGTCACTGCTTCTTGATCCGCTCAAGCCTCCGGTTCGGCCGCGCTGGCCACGGGCTCGGTGAGCGTCATCAGGATGTCGGCGTACCAGGCGCAGTTGAGGCCGAGCGACTCGTCTTCGCGGCGGTCGCGTGTGCGCATGTCCATGCGTGACGAGTGCACGCCCAGCAGCTTCCAGTGCAGCTCATCGGTCTCGGCCTCATGGCCCGATGCGCGCATCACCACCGGCGCGCCGCTGGTGCCACGGTGGGTGCGGGCATCGGTGAGGAAAAACCCCTGCCCCTGAAAGCGCAGCCCGAACGACGACGCGATCACCGCCTGGCGCACCACCGGCAAGTGGTGCAGCGTGTCGTGAAAGCCGAGCGGAAAGCCGACGATCAGCAAGGCGGTGCCGACCTCGACCTCGTCGAACGAGTCCACCAGGTGGTCGGGCGTGAACGCGCGCAGCTCCACGCCGTCGGGCAAGGCCTCGCGGTCGAGCTCGATCACCGCCACGTCGATCTCGCCGGACGGGTCGCGGCCTTGTCGCCAGATGCTCTTGCCCTCGCGGTAAAGCAGCACCGACAGGCCGATCGAGCGTGCAAGGTTGGCCGCATCGGTGTGCAGCTCGATCTCGACGCGGTTGGGAAAGTGCTTGCTCGGCTTGTCGATCAGCACGTGGCGGCTGGTGACGAGGAACAGGCGTTCGTCGCGCGCAAAAAAGAAGCTGCTCGCTCGTGTGAGCAGCTGCGTGCCGTTGAAGGTGGAGATTTGCGCGGCGGTGAGCAACAGGGGTTCGATCATGGCCTCGATCTATACCATCTTTCGACGGCGCGACTCTTGCTGTGGACAGGGCACGACACGGGCGCGGCGGGCCATCGGCGCGCATACTGGCGCACACCTGCAACCCAGAGCGCTTTGCCGCGTCGCAAAGGAGCCCCTCACATGATCCGCATCGAGTTGCACGTTGAGCTGACCTATGAAATCGACCAGAACGGTGCCGATTTTGTCTTCAACATCCACGCCGCCCACACACCGCGGCAGAAGATCTCGTCAGAGAGCCTGGTGCTGAGCCAGCCGATCACGCCGCAGATTCACACCGACCCGGTCACCGGCAACCGCTACATGCGCTTGCACGGCCTGCAGCAGGATGGCGTTGA
>NZ_JANOCG010000252.1:0-2194 GCF_031412075.1 Rhizobacter sp. | reverse complement strand
GTCACCTTCGCCCGCTGCGCGGTGAGCCAGCCGCGCAGCGCATCGGCAATCGGCGCCGATCGTCGTCGCCGGTGTTCGAGTTGCGCCTCCGGCGGCAGCGCCTTGATCTCACGCTCCACGCCGTACAGCTGCCCAATCAGCTCGATGGCCGTCGCGGCGATCGAGCTGTTGCCGCTCGCGTGCAGCTCGACGAACTTGCGCCGCGCATGGGCCATGCAGCCGACCTCGGTCACGCCGAGTGCGAACAGCGCCTTGTAGCCACTGAAGTCGTCGCACACCAGGGGCCCCGTCCACGGCGCCTGGTCGCGCTCACGTTCGGAACTGTGCCCAAGGAAGACCCGTGCGTGCTCGCCCGAACGGCTGTCGGTGAAGTCGTAGACCACCGCCTTCAAGCCCTCGTGCATCGCGGCCGCATAGGCCCACAGGTATGCGCGGTGCGTGCGACCCTTGCCCGGTGCCAGCATCGCCACCGGCGTCTCGTCGGCATGCAGCACCTGGCATTGCAGCAGTTGGCTCTTCAAGGCATGGGCCAGTGGCTGCAAGCGCGCGCCGCACTAGCCTACCCAGGCCGCCAGCGTCGAGCGCGGAATCGCAAGGCCTGCGCGGCCGAAGATGGCTTCTTGCCGGTACAGCGGCAGGTGGTCGGCGTGCTTGGCCACCAACACCTGCGCCAGCAGGCCGGCGGTGGGGATGCCCTTGTCGATCACGGCCGCGGGCACGGGTGCCTGCACCAGAGTCTTGCACTGTGCGCAGGCCCACTTGCCACGCACGTGGCGCTCCACAGTGAACACGCCGGGCGTGTAGTCGAGCTTCTCGCTCACGTCTTCGCCCACGCGCTTCATGGCGCAACCGCAGGCGCAGGTGGTGTTGTTGGGTTCGTGGCAGCGCTCGACGCGTGGCAGGCGCGCCGGCAGCGCAGCGCGCTTGGGGGTCTGCTTCTGGTCTTCGGTTCTCGGCGGCAGGCTGGCTTGCAGCGCCGCGATCTGCTCTTCGATGGCGGCGATGTCACTGTCCACTGCTTCGTCGAACAGCGCACGCTGCTCATCGCTCAGCTGCTCGCTCTTCTTGCCGTACTGCAGCCGCTTGAGCTGTGCGACCTCGAAGGTAAGCTTGTCGATCTTGGCGTCGCGCCAGACGATCTCGTGGGCATCGCGACCAGAGCGATCGAGCAGTTGGCCCACCAGCCCACGCAGTTGATCGGCGTTCAGGCTGTCGAGCCCTTGGCGATCGATCTGCGTGATGTCGAGCATGTGAGGCAGTGTGCGAGCAAAGCACTGCGCGCACTATTGGCACATGCTCGGATTGATCAGCGTTTTGGCAACAGCGATCACACCACGGTGATGACGCCGGCTTCACCGATGCGCTGCCACGGCAGGCCGAGCACGAGCGTGTCGAGCTGCGCGCTGCTCAGGCTCAGGATCGGGTTGTCGTTGACGCCGGCCCAGACGAAGCGGCCACGATGCAGTCGCCGCGCGGCCAGCCAGATGCCGATGCCGTCGTGCACGAGCACCTTCATGCGGTTGGCGCGTCGGTTGGCGAACAGGTAAGCGTGGTGCGGGCGCGCGGCGCCGAAGACGGCCACCACCCGGGCCAGTGCGGTGTCGGTGCCGGCGCGCATGTCCAGTGGTGCGGTGCTCAACCACACCGCCTCGATCTTGATCATGCGTGCGGCTCAGCGCAGCAGCTCGCGCAGCCAGGCCGCGCAACCCTGGGCGGCCGCAGCCGGCCAGGTGATGTTCACGCAGCTGGCGCCGCGCTTGACCTCGATGCGGATGTCACCCACCAAGGGCGTCGGTGCGGGCAGCGCCAGGGCAACGAATCCCGGTGCAGTGCCGCTCGTCGAGGACATCGCAACGCTGCCGGCGCCTCTGTGCCGCAGCACCCAGCGCCGAAGCAGGTTGGCGTTGACGCCGTGCGCCAGGGCCACCGCGGCCATCGATACGCCAGGCTGTTCGCACGCGAGTACAGCCCGGGCCTTGAACTCGTCGCTGTGCTTGCGCCGACGCCGGCCCGCCGCCATGACGATCGCTTCGTTGGTATGCACGTGTCCACCTCGTTGCTTGGTGGACACGATGCTCCTTCGACTACACCATGCGGATCAACATGTGTTCACTGGACGCTTACCATGCATCAGCGTTCCGTAAGCGGTCAATGAACCGCGTCCTTGCGGCGAGAGCCGGTTGCCGATCAACGA
>NZ_JANOCG010000251.1:0-5039 GCF_031412075.1 Rhizobacter sp. | reverse complement strand
GTGTTGGCGCCGTCTTCAATGAAGTCGCCGAGATGTGAATCATCATCGTCACCAATCGGCGTTTCCATTGAAATCGGCTCTTTGGCGATCTTCATGATCTTGCGAATCTTGTCTTCCGGGATTTCCATCTTTTCGGCCAGGACGCTGGCGTCGGGCTCAAAGCCAAACTCCTGCAGGTGCTGGCGGCTCAGGCGGTTCATCTTGTTGATCGTCTCGATCATGTGCACCGGGATGCGGATCGTGCGCGCCTGGTCGGCGATCGAGCGGGTGATGGCCTGGCGAATCCACCAGGTGGCGTAGGTCGAGAACTTGTAGCCGCGGCGGTATTCGAACTTGTCGACCGCTTTCATCAGGCCAATGTTGCCTTCTTGAATCAGGTCGAGGAATTGCAGGCCACGGTTGGTGTACTTCTTGGCGATCGAGATCACGAGGCGCAGGTTGGCCTCGATCATTTCTTTCTTGGCATCGCGCGACGACTTTTCGCCTTCGTTCATGCGCTTGTTGATCTGCTTCAGGTCTTCAAGCGGCACCACGGCGCGGGCCTGCTGGTCTGTCAGCTTCTTCTGCAGCTCTTGAATGGCGGGCAGGTTGCGCGCGAGGATGGCGCTGTAGTTCTTGCCAGCCGCAGCCTCTTTTTCGGCCCACTTCAGGTTGAGCAGGTTGGGCGGGAAATGCTTGATGAAGTATTCCTGCGGCATGCCGCACTTGTCGACGAGGATCTTGCGCAGCTCGCGCTCGTAGCGGCGCACGTCATCGACCTGCGAACGCAAGATGCCGCACAGCTTCTCGATCGTCTTCACGGTGAAGCGGATCGTCATCAGCTCCTGGCTGATGGCCAGCTGCGACTTGTTGTACGAGGCTGACTGGTAGCCGTCTTTCTCGAACGACTTGCGCATCTTGTCGAAGTTGATGCGCAGGTTGGCGAACTTGGTCAGCGCTGCGGTCTTCAGTTCTTCGAGCTTCTTGGTCAGCGCTTTGCTGCCGCCTTGGCCGTCGTCATCGTCTTCTTCGTCGAAGAAGTCGACGTCTTCTTCGGCGACGTAGTCGTCAGCCTCGTCTTCGGAGACAAAACCATCAACCGCCTCGGAGATCTGCATCTCACCCGCACCGATCTTGTCGGCATAGACCAGGATCTCGGCGATGGTGGTCGGCGAGGCGCTGATGGCCAGCATCATGGCCTGCAAGCCGCCTTCGATGCGCTTGGCGATTTCGATTTCACCTTCGCGTGTGAGCAGTTCGACCGTACCCATTTCGCGCATGTACATGCGCACCGGGTCGGTGGTGCGGCCGAACTCGGAGTCGACCGTCGACAGCGCCGCTTCGGCAGCTTCTTCGGCTTCTTCTTCGGTGGCCGTGGTGGTGCCGCCGCCGGCGATCAGCAGCGTGGCGGCGTCGGGCGCCTGTTCGTACACCGCGATGCCCATGTCGTTCAACATCGACACGATGGCTTCGAGGATTTCGGCGTCGACCAGCTTTTCAGGCAAGTGGTCGTTGATTTCCTGGTGCGTCAGGAAACCACGCGTCTTGCCCATCTTGATGAGCGTCTTCAGCTCCTGGCGGCGCTTGGCGACTTCTTCTTCGGTGAGCGCGGTCTCGTCGAGGCCAAATTCGCGCATCAGCGCGCGTTCTTTGGCGCGCGACACCTTCATGCGAAGTGGCTTGACCTTGGCGACCTTTTCTTCGCCACCCTCGGTTTCGACTTCAGGCTCGCCAGCCAGGTCGGCTTCGATGTCGGAGAAGTCTTCTTCAGGCACTTCTTCCTTCTTGGCGGCGACGGCGCCCGCCTTGGGCTTGCGGCCGGGCTTGCCTTTGGCCTCGACCGCCTTGGCAGCGGGTTTGGCGACTGCAGCAGCCTTGGCAGGCTTCTTCTTGTCTTCGGCTTCGGCCTTGTGGGCTTTGGCGGGCGCAGCGGCTGGTGCTGCCTTGGCGGGGGCGCTCTTCTTCGCGGTCATGCATATCCTCGAATGGTGGTGGGCGTCACGGCTTTGTGCATGCAATCAAGCGCATGCACAAAAGCAAAGCCAACCTGTGCGGCAGGTTGCCGGCACAGATTTGGCCAATGTCATTGACACATCGGCGGACAAGCTGGCGTGACCATCGAATTGCAGCCCTTGCGGGGAAAGTTGGCCTTCAGTGGGGACCCTGGGTCAGAGGGTGGCCGGGGCCCGGAGGTGCTGCTGTCACTCTTGCCGCGTAACAAACCCTTGATTATCGTCGATGCAAGGAGTTACGTCAAAGTGGGTTGACGGGATTGGCTCAGCAGGAGCTTGCGGCGGGCTTCCAGCTCGCGCCAGCGCGTCAAAGCCTGGGGGTCAGTAGCCACCTGCTGGATCAGTGCCTCCTGCTGGGTTTGCAGCGATTTGATCCACATGCCGTCGACCACACGGCGCAGGTCGGCGAAATGCATTTCGTCGTCAAGCACACTTTGAGGTACCAGGCGCAGCGCGGCATCGGCCCATTCGGTGTCGTTCAACGCCTGTTCGAGCACCGCCCAGGGCGTGGGCCCATGTTCGTGCAGGTAGCGCTCCAGCCAGGCGCACAAGGGCCCATGAAGTGGTGGCAGGCCGGCCAGTAGCTCGTGGTCGTCGGCGTCGAGTTGTTGCCACCACTCGCTGTGCAGCAGCAGCATGCGCAATGCCGTGTCGGCCGGGCTGGCTGGGGCGGCGCGGTTGGTGATCCGATTGGAGCGAGGTGCTTTCTGCGGGCGGTAGGCGTCGGGCTGCGCTCCCGGCGCGTTGGAATCCGTTGCCCGCCGGGGCGCCGCCACGGTTTGCCACAGCTGCGCCAGGTCCGGCGTGGCCAGGCCGCCCGATTGCGCCAGCTCAGCCAGAAGCTGCAGCTTCAACGCCCCTTCGGGCAGTGCGGCCCAGAGCGGTTTGGCATTGGCGAGAAGCTTGGCACGGCCTTCTGCGGTGTCGAGGTCCATGTTGTCGCGGGCGGCTTCGATGAGCTGGCGCGACAAGGGCACGGCTTGCGCCACGCATTGTTCGAAGGCTTCGGTGCCGTGCTCACGCACGTAGGAGTCGGGGTCGTGTTCGGTCGGCAGGAAGAGAAAGCGCACCGTGCGGGTGTCATTGGCGTGAGGCAGCGAGGCTTCCAGCGCGCGGCCAGCGGCGCGGCGCCCGGCGGCATCGCCATCGAAGCTGAACACCACCGAGTCGGTGAAGCGAAACAGCTTTTGCACATGCTCGGCGGTGCAGGCCGTACCCAGCGTGGCCACGGCGTTGGGGAAACCGAGCTGGGCCAGCGCCACCACGTCCATGTAACCCTCAACCACCAGCACATAGCCCTTCTGGCGCATGGCGGTGCGCGCTTCGTGCAGGCCGTAGAGCTCACGGCCCTTGATGAAAACCGGCGTTTCAGGGGAATTGAGGTACTTGGGTTCACCCTTTTCGAGCACCCGGCCACCGAAGCCGATCACATCACCCTGCACCGAGCGGATCGGAAACATGATGCGGTCCCGAAAGCGGTCGTAGCGCTTTTTGTCGGCCTCGGTTTCGCCCGTGGCGATGACGAGCCCACTCTCTTCGAGCAGCGGGTCGTCGTAGTGTGGGAACACGCTTGCCAGGCCGCGCCAGCCGTCGGGCGAGTAGCCCAGGCCGAAGGCGGCGGCGATTTCACCGGTCAGGCCGCGGCCCTTGAGGTAGTCGACCGCGCGGGGGCTGGACTTGAGCTGCTTGCGGTAATGCTCGGCGGCCTTGGCGAGCACGTCACTCAGCGTCGCCTGGCGCTCTTTCAGCTCGGCGGCGCGTTCACGTTCTTGGGGGGAACGATCATCTTCGGGCACGGTCAGGCCGACTTGCTGGGCCAAGTCGCGCACGGCGTCGAGAAAGCCCATGCCCGAATGCTCCATCAGGAAGCCGATGGCGTTGCCATGCACCCCACAGCCGAAGCAGTGGTAGGTCTGGCGGGAGGCGCTGACGATGAAGCTCGGGCTCTTTTCCCCGTGGAAGGGGCACAGGCCCTTGTGGTTAATGCCTGCCTTCTTGAGCTGAACATGGCGGCCAACGATCTCGACGATGTCGGTGCGCGAAAGCAGCTCTTGGACGAAGGTGGGCGGAATCACCGAAGGAGTCTAACGAAGCGCACCCAAACAAAACGCCGCCCGCAGGCGGCGGTCAGGGCATCAAGAGAATCAGATTGCGAAATCGCTGATTTTCTTGCCCGAGGCGAGGGCGGCTTTCAGCCACTTGGGTTGCAGGCCACGCCCGCTCCAGGTGTCGCCGGTGGCGGCATTTCGGTACTTCGGCGCCACTTTGGCGCCTTTGGTGGCGCCCGCTTTGCTGCTGGTGCTCTTGGTGGAAAGGTCGGCAACGCTCAGGCCATATTCACTCATCAAGGTCTTGACCTTGGTGATGGCGTCTTGGCGCTCACGTTTCTGGGTGGCTTCGATTTCCTGCTCGAGAGCAGCCCGCTTTGCCAGCAAGTCTTGAAGCGATGACATGTTGTTCCTCCTTGGCGACGAATATGAAGCAACGCGAAACACGCGTGCCGCATATTTTATGTCAGGAAAATAACAATATGCCGTGAACTATTGTTCAATCCAGAATCGCCAAGATACTCGGGAAACCCCTCGTTTAAACCGAGATAAGGTCAGGCCGTGGGCGGCACATAACCAGCCGGTTGTTCGGCGCCTTCGCCAAAGAAGAATCGCTCCATCTGGCGTGCAAGATATTGCCGCGAACGTTGGTCGGCCAGATTCAGGCGGTTTTCATTCACCAGCATGGTCTGGTGCTTCATCCACAGCTGCCAGGCTTCCTTGCTGACCTCGTTGTAGATGCGCTTGCCCAGCTCGCCGGGGTAGGGGGCGAAATCAAGGCCTTCGCCCTCTTTCTTGAGGTGAACACATTGAACGGTACGGGCCATGAGGTACTCCTTGGAAATGAATCGGTAGGCGGTTTGTGGTGCGTCAGGGCAGTTTTTTCACCAGCACCTGGGAGCGCCTGTCCCAGTTGTACTTGCGCTTGCGTGCTTCGGGCAGCCAATCGGGGTCAACCTGGGCGAAGCCGCGTTTGATGAACCAGTGCATGGTTTGTGTG
>NZ_JANOCG010000250.1:0-2335 GCF_031412075.1 Rhizobacter sp. | reverse complement strand
GCAGGCCTGGTTCTCCGGTGGCCCCGACATGCTGCGCCGCGCCGTGGCCGGCAACCTCGGCTGGCAGGCGCAGGCCTTCGGTGGCAGCAGCCTGCGCCGCAACAACGTGTTTGCCCGCCTGGCCTGGGACCACGAAGGCTGGCAACCGTCGTTCGATGTGCTCTACATGTCGGCCGACCGTGGCCGTGTGCTCACCGCCGCGCTGGGTTGGCAAGGCAACCGGGTGCGCATCGATGCCGGTCTGCGTGTGAACGGCGGGCCTTCGGAGTCGGTGGCGGCGCAACTGCCGGTGCGGCGCACGGCCTATGTGGCGGGCACCTGGACCTTCTGAGCGCCTGTCGCAAACTGCTGCAACCTGTCGCCGCCATCTGCAGCCCGGCGGCTTGCACTTGGCAAGGGCCACGAACGCTGCAAGCATGGTGCCCTCTGCACCATGAGGCTTCTGCGATGAACCTCCTCGCCTGTTCACCTTCTCGTTCAACCCGCACCACCCTGGCGGCGCTCGGGACGCTGCTGCTGGCGCTGTGCCTGCCCACGAGTGCCGCTGCCGCCGACCCTACCGTCACACAGGCGCGTGCCGTGGCGGCCTTTCAGGGCCTGACGCTCAGCACCCGGGCCAGGGTGCTTGTCCGTCAGGGAGAGAAAAACGCCGTGCTGGTCGAGGCCGGTGAGCAGGTCTTGCCACTGATCAGCACCCGGGTCGAAAAAGACACGCTGGTGGTCGAAGACCTGCGCGTGTACAGGACGCCGGCCCGGGTGATCATCACCGTGCGCGACCTGCGCAGCCTGGAAATGAGCGAGTCGGTTGCCGTGGTGGCCGAGGGTTTGAACCTGTCGGTCTTGTCACTCAGCATGGGCGGCTCCAGCCAGTTGATCCTGAAAGCCGTGGCTGTGCGCAAGCTCGACGTCGCGCTCGGTGGTTCCAGCGCGGTCAAGGCCGATGGTCAGGTCAACGAGCTGTCGGTCGCGCTCGGCGGCTCGTCGGCGCTGCACGCTTCGGCGCTGGAGGCCCGCACGGTGTCGCTGACCGCAGGCGGCTCGGCGCAGGCCGTGGTCTGGGCATTGAAGTCGCTGAGTGCGGCTGTCGGCGGCTCGGCCAGCGTGGGCTACTACAGTGAGGCGAGTGGCTCGGTATCAAGCGGCGGGTCGGCCACCGTGCAACGCTTAGGAGCGGCCCCACCCAAGGCCCAGTGACAGACTGGGGGCGGTGCGACTTGCTGAAAGAAGAAGGCCAAGGCATGCGCCACGACATCACGTTTCTTCACACCTCGCCCGTCCATGTGCCGACCTTCGATGCCTTGATGCGCGCGACCGCGCCCGGGCTTCGGGTGGCGCACGTCGTGCGCGAAGACCTGCTGGCCGACGCACAAACTGAAGGTGTCGACAGCCCGGCCCTGGTGGCCCGCGTGCGGCAAGCCCTGGCCGAGGCCGATGCGCGGGTCGTGGTCTGCACCTGTTCCACACTCGGCGGCATCGCCGAAGACGCACCCACCGGTGGCGCGTACCGGGTCACCCGCATCGACCGGGCGATGGCCGATGCCGCGGCGCGCGCCGGCCCGCGGGTGCTGCTGGTAGCCGCGCTGTCGAGCACCTTGCAGCCGACGGCTGCGCTGCTGCAGTCGTCGGCCGAGCGGCTGGGCACCCCGGTCGTGATCGAGACCCTGTTGGTCGCCGGCGCCTGGCCCCACTTCCAGGCCGGGCGGCAGCGCGAGTACATCGACACCCTCGTCGAAGCCGTGGCAGGCGTTGCCGCTGGCGCTGACAGCGTGGTGCTGGCCCAGGCCTCGATGGCCCCCGTCGCGGCCCTGCTGGCCGAGCGAGGCATCTCAGCATTGACGAGCCCCCACCTGGGCGTTCAACATGCTGTCGCACTCGCTCATCACCCATGACATCCACCGACCCGACTCCGTACGACGGCGGCTGCACCTGCGGCCAGGTGCGCTACCGAATGAGCAGCAAGCCGCTGTTCGTGAACTGCTGCCACTGCCGCTGGTGCCAGCGCGAAACGGGCAGTTCGTTCGCGCTCAACGCGATGATCGAAACCGAACGCGTGCAACTGCTGAGCGGCCAGGTCGAACGGGTGCTCACGCCCTCGAACAGCGGGCGCGGCCAGACCATCTGCCGCTGCCCGAGCTGCCACGTGGCGGTGTGGAGCCACTACGCCGGCGCGGGCGAGGCGGTGAGCTTCGTGCGCGTGGGCACGCTCGACGAGCCCGACCGCCTGCCGCCCGACGTGCACATCTTCACCATGTCCAAACAACCCTGGGTGCTGCTGCCACCGGGCACACCGGCCGTGCACGAGTACTACAAGGCCTCGGAGCTGTGGCCGGCCGAC
>NZ_JANOCG010000249.1:0-51794 GCF_031412075.1 Rhizobacter sp. | reverse complement strand
CCAGCCGATCTCGCGGGCGTCCCGGCTGCTGCGCTCGAGCAGTTGGCCTACCAACTTACGCAGTTGATCGACGCCGAGGTGGTCGAGCTGGTCGGGATCGATGTGCGCTATGTCGAGCATGTGCGCCAGTGTCATCGGCATGCTCGCGGCTTGCCATCCGCATATCCTCGAATTGCCCGGCGTGCCGAGTCAAAGCACGCTGATCACGCCCGCTTCACCGACGCGCTGCCAGGGCAGCCCGAGCACCAGGGCGTCGAGCTGTTCGCGTGTGATGGACTGCTGCGCGCCGGCGCCGCCGCCCGGCCAGATGAAGCGGCCCTCGTGCAGCCGCCGCGCGGCCAGCCAGACGCCGATCCCATCGTGGACCAGCACCTTCAGCCGCGTCGAGCGGCGGTTGGCGAAGACGTAGGCGTGGTGGGGCCGGGCGCAGCCGAAGACCTTCACGACACGCGCCAGTGCCGTGTCGGTGCCGGCGCGCATGTCCATCGGCTCGGTTGCGAGCCAGACCGCCTCAACTTTGATCATGAGCGCGGATCATCGAAGCCAGTCGCTCAGCCAGGCCGCGCAATCCCGAGCGGCGGCTGCCGGCCAGACGAGCGTGACCGTCGTGCCGTTGCGCTGCAGTTCGATGTGGATGCTGCCCTCGATGGTTGGCGCTGGCAGCGCCAGTGGCACGAACATCGGCCCGGGCAAGGGGGCATCACCAACCGATTGTGCGAGCGCGGGCTTCGGCTTGGACGGCAGCACATTCTGTGCGTCGATCAGCCACTTGCGCAGCATGTTCGCGTTCAGGCTATGCGCCAGTGCCACGGCGGCAATCGACACGCCAGGGCGCATGCACTCCTCGACGACCGCGGCCTTGAACTCCGCGCTGTGTCGGCGTCGGCGCCGCCGCCCCATCAAATCCATTCCGTAAGTGTTCATGTGTCCGCGTAAGTTAAGCGGACACGAGGCTCCTATTCCGCTCGGCTGCGGTCAACATGACTTGGCTGGTTGCTTACCGTCAACTTTTGCGACGCCCATAAAAAAAGCCGCCCGAAGGCGGCTTTTTTGAATCGGCGAACCGATTACTTCGATGCAGCACCGGTCACGGCCGAAGCGGCAGCGGTCACAGCCGAAGCGGCAGCGGTCGCGGCCGAAGCAGCAGCTTCAGCGCCAGAAGCAGCAGCGTTGGCAGCCGAAGCAGCAGCAGCCATCGGGGCAGCGGCGGGAGCAGCCGGCACGGCTTCTTCAGCCTTCTTGCCGCAAGCGGCCAGAGCCAGAGCAGCAACCACGGATGCCAACAGAAGCGACTTTTTCATATTTATTCCTCAGTGAAAGGTTCAGACAATTACCGGTAATTGTGGGAACCCTCCATCCTGGCAGATCCCCAACGAATCAAGGCGCGGAAAGCTCGAGCCTTTACTGCGCCTAGCCCATGATTATACCCAGCCCTAGGGACTTCCCTATAGGCCGAGGTTGGTCGCAGGAAAAGCCTCTTCAGATCGTTGCAAAAGTGCATCAAGGTTGTCGCGCACGCGGATGGCATCTGCCGGGTCGAAGGACAGGCTCGCCCGGTAGTGCTCGGCGTCGAGCACCCGCAGCGTGACAAGGCCCGGCGCCAGGAACAGCCCCGCCAGCTTACCCGCGTCATCTTCAGCCAAGGCGCGGCACTCGACCACGTGCGTCCATTGCCGGCGCCATTCCACCCAGCGCGGGTGACGGCGCGTGAAGTCGTCGAAGTTCTGCGCGAGCACCGTGAGCTTGCGGTGGGCGTAGGCCCAGCGCGTGAGGCTTTCGATCACGGCGCGCTCACCGAGAGGCCAGTCGGCAAAGGTCGGGTCGGCGATGAACACCTCGCGGCAGCCCTGGTCGGCCACCAGGGCAAACGACTCGCGCAAGGCGTCGTGAAACTCATTGCGCGAGGTGATGATCCGCGTCGGCGGCAGGTCGCTCATGGCAGTCCTTTCAAGTGGGCAGGGCGTGCAGCCAACCGGCTTGCGCCCACTGCCCGATCAATTCTCGGGCGTCGTCGCCGAGCTTGGCAAGCTGCGGCGCAGCGAGCTCACGTTCATCGGCCAGGCGGCGCATCAGCTTGGCGTCGCGCCCGCCTGCCAGCAAAGCCTCGCCGTTGATGAATACATGCCGGTCGTCGTACAGCATGCGGGTGCGCCGATCCAACCGCACGCCCTGCCCGGGCGGCAACACCTGACCGGGCTCGAACCAGACCTGCGGCTTGGGTTCGCTCAGCACCTCCCCCAAGGCACACGCGAGCTGGCGCGGCTCGGCAAGCCAGCGCGCCACCTCACGCGCCACAAATTCATGCATCGCTTCGGGAATGCGGCCAGGCGTGTCGGTGGCATGCTGGTTGGGGTCGCGGTACAGCGGGTCGGTGTCGGGCCGCTCGCCGGCGTCGAGCATGCGCTGAAGCACCTCGCTGCGCAGCTCGGTACGGCCAGCGGCTCGAAAGCCGATCGACGCCGTCATGCATTCACCTTCGGCCACGCCATCGTGCGCCCAAGCGGGCGGCAGGTAGAGCATGTCGCCGGGGGCCAGAAGCCACTCTTGTTCGGGTTTGAAATGCTGGAGGATTTTCAACGGCACGTCGGGCACCAGCGTCTGATCGCCGGGCGCGGCGATGCGCCAGCGTCGGCTACCTTGCAGCTGCAGGAGAAACACGTCGTACGAATCCACATGCGGGCCGACACCGCCACCATCGGTCGCCCACGACACCATCAGGTCATCGAGCCGGGCATCGGGAACAAACCGAAACCGCGACAGCAGCTCGTGCGCGGCCTCCAGGTGGGTGTCGAGGCCTTGCACCAGCAGTGTCCAGCCGGGCTGGTCGACACGTGGCAGTGAGCGCCGCGGGAGTGGCCCGTGGCGCAGCGTCCAGCCACTCGACTGACGCACGATCAGGCGCGACTCCACCTCCTCGCGCGCAGCCATTGCAAACAGCTCGGCACGGCTTGCCAGAGGCGCCCCATTCGGCACGGCTTGTCGAATGAGCAGCGGCCGCTTTTGCCAATGGCGGCGCATGAAACTCTGGGGCGTCAAACCGCCCAGCAAGGGCGTTGGTGAAGAGGTCGTCATGAGGTGATTGTGCGATCATTGTTTGATGATGATTTCCTCTCCCTGCGTCGTCAGCCTGACCTGGCGACTCGAAGACGCCCAAGGCCAATTGATTGACGAGCTCGAAGCCCCCGTCGAGTTTTTTTATGGCGGCGATGACCTGCTCGCCAAGGTCGAGGAAGCCTTGACCGGCCAGGAAACCGGGTACGAAATCAAGCTGCACCTCGAGCCCGAACATGCCTTTGGCGACTACAACCCCGAGCTGGTTTTTTTTGAAGAGCGCGCCCTCTTCGGCGAGCAGGTCGAGCCCGGCATGCAATTCGAAGGCCCGCCCGAAGGGGCCGTGACCGAAGGGCTTTCGAGCGATGTGCTCTACACCGTGACCGAGGTCTACGACACGCATGTGGTGCTCGACGGCAACCACCCGCTCGCCGGCATTGCCCTGCGGCTCGACGTGAAGGTGCGCGACGTGCGCGAAGCCACCGAGGCCGAGATCGAGGCCGGCAGCGTGAGCGAGTCGGGCATCAGCGTGATGAGCACCGCACCGGCGGGTTCACAGCTGCACTGAGTTTCTCAATGCTTGCCGGTGGAGCCAAACCCGCCCGCACCCCGGTCAGACGCGCCGAACTCGCTCACCACACGAAACTGCGCCTGCACCACCGGCACGATGACGAGTTGCGCAATGCGCTCCATCGGCTGCACGGTGAAGCTCTGCTGACCGCGGTTCCAACAACTCACCATCAGCTGGCCCTGGTAGTCGGAGTCGATCAACCCCACCAGGTTGCCGAGCACGATGCCGTGTTTGTGGCCCAGGCCCGAGCGCGGCAGGATGATCGCCGCCAAACCGGGGTCGGCCACGTGGATGGCCAGGCCGGTGGGAATCAGCTGCGTCTGCCCCGGCTCCAGCACCAGCGGTGCATCGAGGCAGGCCCGCAGGTCGAGCCCAGCGCTGCCCGGTGTGGCGTAGGCAGGCAGTTGCTCGGCCATCCGTGGGTCGAGCACCTTGAGGTCAATCGGGGTCATGGTTTGGAAGAGTTCAGTCGCTGAGCGATCTCGTTCACCAGCGCGCGCGCGAGGGTGAGCTTGTCGGCTTGGGGAATGTCGCGGTGGCCTTTGGCATCAACCAGCACGAGAGCGTTGTCGTCGCGGCCGAAGGTGGCGGGGCCGAGGTTGCCGACGATGAGCGGCACGTTCTTGCGGCTCAGCTTTTCGCGGGCATGCTTGAGCAGGTCGTGGCTCTCCGCCGCGAAACCCACGCAATACGGTCGATCGGGCAACTGCGCCACGGCCGCCAGGATGTCGGGGTTCTCGGTCAGCTCGAAGGTCGGCGCGACCTTGCTGCCGTTCTTCTTGATCTTCTGGTCGGACAAACTTGCCGGGCGCCAATCGGCCACCGCCGCCGTGGCGACGAACACCGAATACTGCGCCGCGTTCGGCACCACCGCGTCGTACATCTGCTGCGCCGTTTGCACGTCGACACGCCGCACCCCTCGCGGCGTGGGCAGGTGAACCGGGCCGGCCACCAGGGTCACCTCGGCGCCCGCTTCTCGGGCGGCGCGTGCGATGGCAAACCCCATCTTGCCGCTGGAGAGGTTGGTGATGCCACGCACCGGGTCGATGGGCTCGAAGGTCGGCCCGGCCGTGATCAGCAAACGCTGCCCCGCCAGCACCTTGGGTGCCAGGAACGCCACCAGCTCTTCTACCAGCTCATCGGCCTCGAGCATGCGGCCGTCGCCAATCTCGCCGCACGCCTGGTCGCCGTTGCCGGGGCCGAGCAAGGTGGCGCCATCGGCGCGCAGCAGCGCGACGTTGCGCTGGGTGGCGGGGTGGGCCCACATCTCGCGGTTCATTGCCGGGGCGAGCAGCAGCGGGCAGCGTTCAATAGGCCGGGCGAGGCACATCAAACTCAGCAGGTCATCGGCACGCCCTTGCGCCAGCTTGGCCATCAGGTCGGCGCTGGCGGGAGCGATCAACACCGCGTCGGCATGGCGAGTGAGGTTGATGTGGGCCATCGCGTTGGGCTCCCGTGCGTCCCACTGGCTGGTGTAGACGCTGCGGTTGGACAGCGCCTGCATCGTCACCGCGGTGATGAACTGCTCGGCCGCTTCACTCATCACCACCTGCACGGTTGCACCGGCCTTGATGAGCCCGCGCGTCAGTTCGGCCGCTTTGTAGCAAGCGATGCCACCACTCAGACCCAACACGATGTGCCGACCCTGTAAATCCATTCGTTGAGTCATAGGCATCAAAGCGCAGTCCAGCTGCGTGACAAATCAGACCAGTTGAAAAGCACCCGCACCGCCTTGCCATAGACCTGCTCGTGCGGCAAGAAGCCCCAGGCGCGCGAATCTTCGGAGTTGTCTCGGTTGTCACCGAGCATCAGGTACTGCCCCGGTGGCACCGTGCATTGCCAGGTGGTCGAGGTGACAGAGCGGCAATGTTCGGCGAGGCCGGGCTGGCTCAGGTTCAGCATCAAACGGCCTTGCACGAAGGGGTTGAGCTTCACCACGCGCTCGCGCTGCTGCACGGTCTCTCGCATCAGCCAGTGGCCGCGGTCTTCGTCGCGCACCTCGGGGCCGGTGCCGTCGCTCAGCATCCGGGCCGACGGCGCTTCGCCGTTCACCCGCACCAGGCCGTTCTCGAAGTCGACCACATCGCCCGGCAAACCGACCAGGCGTTTCACATAAAACTCCGACACATCGAGCGGGTAGCGAAACACCACCACGTCGCCACGCTGCGGCTTGCCGGTTTCGATGGCGGTGTTGGTGAAGGGCAGGCGCGGGCCATAGGCCAGGTGGTTGACGAGCAGGAAGTCACCCACCCGCAGCGTGGGCTCCATCGAGCCGGTGGGCACACGCGGCCAGTCGGCCAGGGCCACGCGGCAGGTGAACATCAGGCCGATCACCACGAACAGCTCGGCACCCAGGCTGACCCAGAACGGCTTGCGCTCGGGCAGCGGCTGCTGGCGCAGCCGGCGGCGCCAAACCACCCAGCAGACCCCGCTGGCCAGGCTCAGCAGGAACAGGATCTCGTTGACGGAAAAGCCAATCTGCATACGTAGTCAGGGTGCAAGGCAGGCCGCGATTATGTCTGCGCGCGTTTCTGGGGCCGGCGGTGTGGGTGAGGGTCTATTTCCCCAATTTTCAGTAAATACTGAAAATTCAAGATAATCTGACCCAAATCAACTGGGGCCCCAAAAATGACACCGCTCTCTCCGCTGGTCAAAAGCTTCGTCAGCCATTTTGGCGAGATGGGCAGCCGCTGGGGCATCAACCGCACGGTCGGGCAGATCTACGCGCTGATCTTCGTGTCGCCCGCGCCGGTGAATGCCGACGACATCGCCGAGGCGCTGGAGTTCTCGCGCTCCAACGTGAGCATGGGCTTGAAGGAGTTGCAGGCCTGGCGGCTGGTGTCTTTGCGCCACCAGGCCGGCGACCGGCGCGAGTATTTCGACGCCCCCAGCGACGCCTGGGAGATCTTCCGCACCCTGGCCGAAGAGCGCCGCCGCCGCGAGATCGAGCCCACGCTGTCGATGCTGCGCAACGCGCTGCTCGAACAACCCACCACCGAAGAAGACCGCATCGCGCAGGAGCGAATGAAAAGCATGCACGACCTGATCGAGCTCATGACCACCTGGTTCGACGACGTGCAGCGCATGGACCAGAAGACCCTGGCGCAGCTGATGAAGATGGGCTCCAAGGTGCAGCGCCTGCTGGAATTCACCGGCAAGGTTGGTGTCATCAAGGGCGGAAAGGCATAAACCATGGATGCACTCGTCCTCGCCCGCATGCAGTTTGCGGCCAACATCACCTTCCACATCCTGTTCCCGACCATCAGCATTTCGCTGGGCTGGGTGTTGCTGTTCTTTCGCTCACGCTGGCTGGCCACGCAAGACAAACACTGGCTCACCGCCTACCGCTTCTGGACCAAGGTGTTTGCGCTGACCTTCGCGCTGGGCGTGGTGAGCGGCATCACCATGAGCTTCCAGTTCGGCACCAACTGGCCGGGCTTCATGGAAAAGACCGGCAACATCTCCGGCCCGTTGCTGGGCTACGAGGTGCTCACCGCCTTCTTTCTGGAAGCCAGTTTCCTGGGCATCATGTTGTTCGGCCACGGCCGGGTGAGCGAACGAACGCACCTCATCGCCACTTTTCTGGTGGCCTTCGGCACCACGCTCAGCGCTTTCTGGATCTTGAGCCTGAACTCGTGGATGCAAACCCCCGCGGGCTACGAGATCATCAACGGCGAGTTTTTCGTCACCAGTTGGTGGGACGTGGTGTTCAACCCCTCGTCGCCCTACCGGCTC
The DNA here is from genome assembly GCF_031412075.1 of Rhizobacter sp. Lineage (GTDB taxonomy): Bacteria > Pseudomonadota > Gammaproteobacteria > Burkholderiales > Burkholderiaceae_C > Rhizobacter. The sequence continues at coordinate 44,437 of NZ_JANOCG010000249.1, read as the reverse complement.
ACGCACAAGCTGCTGGCCTCGGGTTTGACGGTGGCGTTCTTGCTCGCTGGCGTCAGCGCCTGGCAGCTGTTGCGCAACAAAGCCAACAGCTCCACCGCCCCGGTGTTGCGCACCGGCCTCACGCTCGCCGCGCTGCTGATCCCGCTGCAGATCGTGGCGGGTGACCTGCATGGCCTGAACACCCTCAAGCACCAGCCGCAAAAGATCGCCGCGATGGAAGGCGTGTGGGAGACGGAAAAAGGCGCCCCGCTGCTGCTCTTCGCCTGGCCCGACGAGGCCACGCGCAGCAACCGGTTTGCGATCGGTGTGCCCAAGGGCGCGAGCCTGATCCTCACCCACGAGGCCGACGGCGAGATCAAGGGCCTGAACGAATTCAAGGGCGCGCACCCGCCGGTCGCTCCGCTCTTCTTCGGCTTTCGCATCATGGTCGGCGTGGGCATGCTGATGCTGTTGGTGAGCTGGCTGGGATGGTGGCTCTACCGCCGACGCGGCTGGGTGGCTGAAGCCTTGCCGCGCCCCTTGCTGTGGGTGCTGACGGCGATGACGTTCTCGGGCTGGGTCGCCACCGTGGCCGGCTGGTACGTCACCGAGATCGGCCGCCAGCCCTTCATCGTGTATGGCCTGCTGCGCACGGCCGACGTGGCCTCCAACGTGGCGCCATCGATGATCGCGCTCACGCTCACGCTGTACGTCACCATGTACCTCGCGCTGATCGTGGCTTATGTGGCGGTGCTGAAGTACATGGCCGAGAAGCCCGAGTCGGCGCTGCACCACGAGCCCGACATGCTGCCCGTCACCGCCGTCGGGAGCCCCACATGAGCTTCGATCACGCGCTGCCCGTCATCTTCATGGCGCTGATGGGCGTGGCCATGCTCACCTACGTGGTGCTCGACGGCTACGACCTCGGCGTAGGCCTGCTGCTGCCTCGCGCCACCAACGCGCAAAAAGACACCATGGTCGCCTCCATCGGCCCCTTCTGGGACGCCAACGAAACCTGGCTGGTGCTGGGTGCGGGCATCCTGCTGATTGCCTTCCCGAAGGCGCACGGCGTGGTACTGGGTGCCCTCTACTTGCCAGTGGCAGTGATGCTGATTGGCCTCACACTGCGCGGTGTGGCCTTCGACTTTCGCGTCAAGGCGCGTGACCACCACAAGCCGCTGTGGAACCGTGCGTTCTTCGCGGGCTCGGGGCTCGCCGCCATGGCGCAGGGCTGGATGCTCGGCCACTACATCACCGGGCTCAACTCGGGCTGGCAGTACCAGCTCTTCGCCGCCAGCATCGCGCTCGCGCTGCCCGCCGCTTACGTGCTGCTCGGCGCGGGCTGGCTGATCATGAAGACCGAAGGCGAGCTGCAGGCCCACGCGGTCAAGTGGGCCAAGATCGCGTGGCTGCCGGTGGTGATCGGCATCGCCCTCATCTCGATCGCCACCCCCTCGGTCAGCGCCACGGTGCGCGAGCGTTGGTTCAGCATGCCGGCGTTCATCGCGTTGCTGCCCATTCCCTTGATGTCGATCGCGGCGCTCGGCGTTCTGCGCATCAGCCTCAACTGGAAGCGCGTGCTGGGCCCGCAGTGCTGGTTGCCGTTTGTGTTGATGGTCAGCGTGTTCCTGCTCGGCTTCTTCGGCCTGGCCTACAGCCTGTACCCGTTCGTGGTGATGGACAAGATGACGCTGTGGCAGGCCGCCAGCGCGCCGAGCTCGCTGAAAGTCATCCTCGTCGGGACCGTCATCACCGTGCCGGCGATCGCGGGCTACACCGTCTTCGCCTACCGCGTGTTCTGGGGCAAGGCGGGCGAACTCAAGTACGCCTGAAGAAACTCCTGGAGCCGCTCACGCGAGCGGCTCCAGGCCGCGGAATTGCCGCCCACATGCACACCCTGGCCGGGGTTCACGCCGTTGGGCACGTCTTTGCGCAATCGCACCGGCGCTGCCGAATCAAAGCCGTGATGCGCACCGGCATAGGTCTCCATCTCGGGCCGTGCTCCAACCGCCTGCGCCACCAGCTGTCGGCAGGCCTCGGCCGGCGTCCAGTCGTCAGCCTCTCCGATCAGGATGAGCAAGGGCGCGGTGGGCGCATAGCCGCGCTTGAGTTCCGCCTCGCAGCCTGGGTAGTAGGCCACCGCGAAGGCCGGTTTGAGGCTGAACCCCGAGACGTCTTTGAGCTTCGCATTGGTGGCCGACAACACCGTGCTGCCGCCGTTCGACCACCCCATCACCCCGATGCGCTGCGCCGACACCTCGGGCCGCTGCGCCAGCCATTGCAGCGATGCGAGCGCGTCACGCCGGCGATGGAGCTGCGTCACCTTGCGTTCACCGGTGCGCTGGGTGCAGATCTCGCGTTCCCCGCGCGGCGTGAGCGAATCCACCATCAGCACGTGAAAGCCCTGCTGGTTGAGGAAGGCGGTGTAGTCGCGCATGCGGTCGCTGACCTCGCCTTTGCGGTCGTACATGCCGCCGCAGCCATGAAAGAGCGCGACCGCGGGCGCCGGCGTCGCCGCCACCGGGTGCCAATGCGCCTTGAGCTGCACCGGCCGGCCGTCTGGCGCATCGAGACTTGCGAATTCCACGATCGTTTGCGACCGCGCAGCCGCAGCGGCCAGAAGCACCAGCAGCACCAGCGCGTGCTTCATCGTGTGGGCAAGCCGTCGGGTGCAAAGGCTGGCGTGGCCGGCATCGGTGCGGCATGCAGCGCCTGCGTGCCTGGGTTGTCGGACAGCGTGGTGATGGCACCCAGCCCCAGGTCGCCGCTCGCACCCACCGCGCGGTAGCGCCACTGCATCTGGTTGCGCCATGCGCCGGCGCGCTCGAAGTTGCGGTCGGCTTGCAGTTGCAGGCGCGCACCCTTTCCGGCCAGCACGCCGACGGCTTCGGCGACCGCAGTGCGCAGAGCCGGGCCTGGCATCTGGTCGGCCCAGACCGTGCACTGTTTGCCCGTGGCGGCCGCCAGCAGCACGCGGCCACGCGTGCCGGGAGCCGCCAGCACGCTGCCAGGGTTGCCGGACAACAGGCCATCGACATTGCCGCGCAAGGCATCGGCCGGCTCGAAACCCTGGGCCAGGGCCCAGTCCACCGCAGCGGCTTCATCGCCGCCGGTCAGCACGCAGGCCTGGGCGAAGGTACGTGCCACGCCTTGAGGCGTGGCCCAGATGGACAGCGGCGGCTCCCTCTCGGCCTGGGCGCTCACCAGCCCGCACACCAGCATGCTCAAGCTCACCCCGATCCGCGCAAACCTGCTCATGGCGTGTCGTTCTCCTGCGTCAGGGCAGCGCAATGCGCGGCGGGTTGGGATGAAAGCGGGCCATCGTGTAGACATCGGCATAAGCGCCATCGCGCATCGCGTACCCCTTCAGCGTGCCCTCGATCTCAAAACCGAACTTGCGGTAAAGCGCCACGGCGGGAGTGTTGTCGACATACACCGTGAGCTCGAGCCGCAAGGCACCGGCCCACCGGTCGGCATAGTCGCACATGGCGGCCATCAGCGCCGAGCCCACGCCGCGGCCCTGGGCTTCGGGCAGCACCGAGATGCCGAGCATCAGCGCGTGGCGCCGCCGCAAGGCCGGGCTCGCCGGGTGCAGGCCGCAGGAGCCGACCACCTTGCCGTCGAGCTCGGCGCTCAGCAGCAGGTCGGTCTTGCCTGGGGCGAGGCTCTCGGTGAGTTTGGCGCGCCAGCCGTCTTCGTCGGGATAGGGCAACTGCATCAGGCCCGCGTAAACGGCGGGGTCGGCCATCAGTCGCGCGATGGCCGCAGCATCGTTGACCGAGGTGCGGCGAACAGTGATCGTCATGGAGGCACTCCTCACTCTTTTGTCAGAAACAACGACGCCCGCAAGTGCGGCCGGCACAAACAACGACGCCCGCGAGCGCGGGCGTCGTGGCACCGCGAAAAGGCGATGGCCTCAGAGGCGCTCCGCCACCCAACCCTGCACCGAAGCCAGCGCCGCAGCGAGGTTCTTCGGGTCGGTGCCACCGGCCATCGCCATGTCGGGCTTGCCGCCGCCCTTGCCGCCCACTTGCTGGGCGACGAAGTTGACGAGTTCACCGGCCTTGACCTTGCCAACGCTGTCGCTGGTCACGCCGGCGGCGAGCTGCACCTTGCCGCCCTCCACCGCCGCCAGCACGATGGCGGCGGTCTTGAGCTTGTCCTTCAGCTTGTCCAAGGTCTCGCGCAAGCCTTTTGCGTCAGCGCCGTCGAGCACGGCGGCAAGAACCTTGAGGCCCTTCACGTCGACCGCTTGCGCCAACAGGTCGTCACCTTGTGATGACGCGAGCTTGCCCTTCACGGCGGCGAGTTCCTTCTCCAGCGCCCTCACCTGCTCCAGCACCTGGCTCAATCGGGCGGTCACTTCAGCAGGCGAAGCTTTCAGCGTGCTGGCGAGTTGCTGCACCGTGCTTTCGAGTGTCTGCAGGTAAGCGAGCGCGTTGTCGCCGGTCACCGCCTCGACTCGGCGCACCCCCGCCTGGATGCCCGTCTCGGCCACGATCTTGAAGAGGCCGATGTCGCCGGTGCGCTGCACGTGGGTGCCACCGCACAGCTCGCGGCTGCTGCCGATGTCGAGCACACGCACTTCGTCGCCGTACTTCTCGCCGAACAGCATCACCGCGCCGGTCTTCTGCGCTTCTTCGATGGGCAGCACACGCGCCTGCGTCGCGGCGTTGGCCAGGATCTCGGCATTGACGAGGGCCTCGACCTGGGTGATCTCGGCATCGGTCATCGGCTGGTTGTGTGCGAAGTCGAAACGCGTGCGCTCGGCATTCACCAGCGAGCCCTTTTGCTGCACGTGAGCGCCCAGCACTTCGCGCAAGGCCTTGTGCATCAAGTGGGTCGCCGAGTGGTTGCGCACGGTCTTGGCGCGGTGCTCGGTGTCGACGCGGGCGTTCAGCACGTCACCGACCTTGACTTCACCTTCGACCACACGGCCGTGGTGGCCGAACACGGCGGCTTGCACCTTGATCGTGTCTTCGACCAGGAAGCGTGAGGTCGCGTTGCGCAGCTCGCCGGTGTCACCGATCTGGCCGCCGCTTTCGGCGTAGAACGGCGTCTGGTCGAGCACGACCACCGCGTCGTCGCCCGATTTGGCGCTGGTCGCGGGTGTGCCGTCGATGTAGATCGCGCTGACCTTGGCGCCTTCGTGCGTGAGGTGCTCGTAGCCGTGGAAGGTGGTGTTGGCGCCGGTGTACTCCAGACCTTGTGCCATCTTGAACTTGCCGGCCGCACGGGCTTGCTCACGCTGGCGGGTCATCGCCACATTGAAGCCAGCTTCGTCGACCGTCACGCCGCGTTCGCGGCACACGTCGGCCGTGAGGTCGAGCGGGAAGCCGAAGGTGTCGTGCAGCTTGAAGGCGGTTTCGCCGTCGACGGTCTTGGCGCCACCCGCAAGCGCCGCCTCGAGAATCTCCATGCCGTTGGCGATGGTGCGGAAGAAGCCTTCTTCTTCCTGCTTGAGCACCTCGGTGGCACGCTGCTGGCTCTTGCGCAGCTCGGGGTAGGCGTCGCCCATCTCGCCAGCGAGTGCATCGACCAGCGTGTAGAAAAACGGCTTGCGCGCGCCCAGCTTGTAGCCGTGGCGGATGGCACGGCGCGCAATGCGGCGCAGCACGTAGCCACGGCCGGCGTTGCTGGGGATCACGCCATCGACCACGGTGAAGGTGCAGGCGCGGATGTGGTCGGCGATCACCTTGAGCGAAGGCGACTCCTTGTCGCAATCACCCCCACCCGCTGCATCAACCGACTTCTTGGCAGCAGCCAAGAGGTTCACGAAGGTGTCGATCTCATAGTTGCTGTGCACGTGCTGCAGCACCGCGCACAAACGCTCCAGGCCCATGCCGGTGTCCACGCTCGGCTTCGGGAGCTTGTGCATCACGCCCGCTTCGTCGCGGTTGAACTGCATGAACACGTTGTTCCAGATCTCGATGTAGCGGTCGCCGTCTTCGTTGGGCGAGCCGGGCGGGCCGCCAGCGATCTCTGGGCCGTGGTCGTAGAAGATCTCGGTGCAAGGGCCGCAGGGGCCCGTGTCGCCCATCATCCAGAAGTTGTCGGAGGCGTAACGCGCGCCCTTGTTGTCGCCGATGCGCACGATGCGCTCGGCCGGCACGCCGACCGTCTTGTTCCAGATTTCGTAGGCCTCGTCATCTTCGGCATACACCGTGACCCAGAGTTTGTCTTTGGGCAGCTTGTAGACCTCGGTCAGCAGCTCCCAGGCGTACTGGATCGCGTCGTGCTTGAAGTAGTCGCCGAACGAGAAGTTGCCCAGCATTTCAAAGAACGTGTGGTGGCGTGCGGTGTAGCCCACGTTCTCGAGGTCGTTGTGCTTGCCACCGGCGCGAATGCACTTTTGCGCCGTGGTGGCGCGCGAGTAACTGCGCTTGTCGAAGCCGAGGAAGACGTCCTTGAACTGGTTCATGCCCGCGTTGGTGAACAAGAGCGTCGGGTCGTCGCCCGGCACCACGGGGCTGGAGGCCACGATGGTGTGGCCCTTGGCTTCGAAGAACTTCAGGAACTGCGAACGGATTTCAGAGGCTTTCATGCCGGTCTCTCTTGAGCTGCTCTTGCGCGCAACTGCTTGATTTTTCGAGGGTTTTGATTATAGGTGGGCGCCTGTCCTCAAACCCCGATCAGGCTCATGAGAAAGCACCAAGACTTATCATCGCTGCCACCTTCGGAGACACCCCATGGACGCCAAAGCATCCCCTCTTGCCCTGCTCGCTGACGCCAGCCTGCTCAAAACCAACGCGCTGATCAACGGCGAATGGGTGAGTGGCGCGAGCCGCTTCGACGTGATCGACCCGGCCACCAGCCAGAAGCTGGTCGACGTGGCCAACGTGGGCGTGATCGAAACCCGCGCCGCGCTGGAAGCCGCCCAAGCGGCTTGGCCGGCATGGCGCAACAAGACGGCCAAGGAGCGCAGCGCGATCCTGATGAAGTGGTTCCACCTGATGCACCAGCACGCCGACGACCTGGCCCGCATCATGACCGCCGAACAAGGCAAGCCGCTGGCCGAAGCCAAGGGCGAGGTCATCTACGGCGCGAGCTTCATCGAGTGGTTTGCCGAAGAAGGCAAGCGGGTTTACGGCGAAACCATCCCGACCACCGACAACAACAAGCGCTACCTCGTCATCAAGCAGTCGATGGGCGTGTGCGCGGCCATCACGCCGTGGAACTTCCCCATCGCGATGATCACGCGCAAGGTGGGGCCGGCGCTCGCCGCGGGCTGCCCGGTGATCGTCAAGCCCGCGGGGCAGACGCCACTCTCGGCACTGGCGATTGCCGAGCTGGGCCAGCGTGCTGGGTTGCCGGCGGGTGTGCTCAACATCCTCACGTCTGACAAGTCAGCCGAGATTGGCAAGGTGCTGTGCGAGAGCGACATCGTTCGCCACCTGTCCTTCACCGGGTCGACCGAAGTGGGTCGCATCCTGGCGGCGCAATGTGCGCCGACCATCAAGAAGCTTTCGCTCGAACTCGGCGGCAACGCGCCCTTCATCGTGTTCGACGACGCCGACATCGACAGCGCCGTCGAAGGTGCGCTCGCCAGCAAGTACCGCAACGCCGGCCAGACCTGCGTATGCGCCAACCGGCTCTATGTGCAAGACAGCGTGTACGACCAGTTCGTGCAGAAGCTGGCGGTCAAAGCCAAGGCCATCAAGGTCGGCAACGGCTTCGAGCCCGGCGTCACGCAGGGCCCGATGATCGATGACAACGCCATCGCCAAGATCGAGCGCCACGTGGCCGATGCGGTGAGCAAAGGCGCCAAGGTGCTGACCGGCGGGAAGAAGATCGGTGACCGCTTCTTCGAGCCCACGGTGCTCATCGACACCACCAGCGACATGCTCTGCGCCCGCGAAGAAACCTTTGGCCCGGTGGCTCCGGTGTTTCGCTTCAAGACCGAAGCCGAGGCTCTTGAGATGGCCAACGCCACCGAGTTCGGCCTGGCCGCGTACTTCTACAGCCGAGACATCGGCCGCATCTTCCGCGTCGGCGAAGGTCTGGAGTCAGGCATGGTCGGCGTGAACACCGGGCTGATCTCGACGGCGGAGGTGCCGTTTGGCGGCGTGAAGCAGTCAGGGTTGGGGCGCGAAGGCTCACGCCATGGCATCGACGACTACGTCGAGATCAAGTACCTCGCGCTCGGCGATATCTTGAAGTAGTCACTCGTTCGCGGAGTTCGGCAGGGTGTAAGCGCCCAACAGCGCCGCCGACGACGCATGCCGCAGCAACTGATCGGGCTGCTTGCCGTCCTGCGGAAACTGCGCCACACCCACGTGCGCGGTGATCGGCACGTCGGCGCCAGCCACCTTGAAAGGCTCGCGCACCGAGCGCAGCAGCTTGTCGACCACGTGCTGCGCGTCGGCGGCCGATTCGGTCGAGGGCAGGAGCACGGCGAACACATCGGTGCCGAGTGAGGCGACCACGTCGCTCGAACGCACGCCCGCGCGCAGCCGCACCGCCACCTTGCGCCGCACCACGTTGACCGCCTCGTGGCCGTGGCCCGCCTCGACTCCTTGCAAGCCGTCGATGCGAAACACCAGCACGCTCACCGGCTTGGGCTCGCGCTCTCGCAACGCGAGGATCTGGCTCATGTGTTCGATCAACTGCTGGCGATTGGGCAAGCCGGTGCCGAGATCGGTGGCGTAGGCCTTTCGAGCCTCTTGCTCCACACGTTTGCGCTGCGCCGCCAGGCGAACCCGTTGCGGGAGTGACTGCGCGTCATCCTGCAGCACCACGTCTTGCACGCCCGTGGCCAACAAACGCTGCTGCGTGGCGGCATCGATCGCATCGGTCAGCACCAGCACAGCCGCTTCGGCACAGGTCGACGACAGCACGGCCCACGGGATGGGCGCAGCCTGGTTGCCACCGGGCAGGTAGAGCAACACGGCTTCTGCGCCAGGGCTGACGGAAGAAAGAGCGTCGAGCCCGACCTGGCGCTCCTCGGCAAACGGGCCCCAGGACCCGCTCCCGGGCAAGCGAAACGCCGGCTCGCCCGAGGCGGGCTCCGGCAAATCCACCCAAACGACACGCATCAGCTTGTCATTCATCCCAGGCTCCCTCGAAGCGCCGCAAAAATGGAACGGGCCGCAAATTGCGGCCCGGCACAACTGGAGCGGGTGAGGGGAATCGAACCCCTGTATGAAGCTTGGGAAGCTGCCGTTCTACCATTGAACTACACCCGCAATAGGCGCGGATTCTAGCGTGGCGTAAGCGCCGTTCAGTAGCTGCACAAGCGGTCAAAAAAAACACCTCGAACCAGCTTTCGTGGGAAAAAACCGCGTCGTCGCCAACACGTTTCCCCCAGTGTTCCACTCTCAATCCGACCCTGTAAGGGAAACCGCTATGCGCCATTAATGCACGATCGTTCAACATTTCCGAACCAACCGGCGCTCAGCCCGTTTCAGGCCGCACGCCGTTTCTACAAGCCTTCAATGGCACATAAACGGAGACAGTTGAATGAACAAACACCCATCACACCGCGCCACCGCGCGGTTGGCGCGCACCGCCCTGGCCATGGGCGCCCTGCTCGCTTCGGCGGCAGCCCACGCCGACGTCTTGCTGCAAGAAAGCTTCGGCGGCGGCCTGGGCGGCTTCACCTCTGCCGGCAGCGTGACCACCGGCAGCTTCGGCGCGCGCATGAGCGGCTCGGCCTTCGGCACCGACGGCTCGATCCGCTCGGCCGCCTTCAGCACCGTGGGCTTTGGCAACCTGTCGCTGAGCTTCACCCGCACCCCGTCGGGGTTGGACACCGGTGAGGCCGGCATCGTCGAGTTCTCGACCAATGGCAGCACCTACACCGTGCTCGAATCGAGCCGCACCGCCTCGGGCCCGGCCACCTTCGCCCTGCCGACCACGGCTGCCGGCCAGGCCACCTTGTTCCTGCGCTTCCGCATCAACGCGAGTCTCTCGAGCGAGACCTTCACCGTCGCCAACTTGCGCGTCGAAGGCTCACGCATCGGCGAACCCCCGCCGCCACCGGCCCTGCGCGACCCAGGCACCGGCCCGTGGGCGCTCGTCTCTGCAGCCAACGTGGCAGCGGAATGCAAGCTCGACTCCGCCGCGCTGCAACAAGCCAACCGCACGCTCGGCCTGTCATACGCCATCGTGCGCTACGGCAAGCTGTGCCACGAGTACTACCCGAGCGGGCGCGACTCGGCCAGCCAGGTTTACTCGACCACCAAGACCATGGGCGCGCTGACCGTCGGCGCACTGATCCATCAGACAAAAAACATCCCGGTCACCACCACGCGCAAGCGCGGCCCGCTGGGTGAGTTCCAGCGCATCGACCACTGGCTCGACAGCTTCACCTTCCAGCAGGCCTCGACCACTGCGCATGTGCTGGGCATGGTCAGCCAAGCCTCCCCCAATCTGAACTACCCGAACCGCGAGTTCGTGTACGACACGGTGGGCAGTGACGCCATCAACCGCCTGAGCGACGTCGTCAACACCGTCGTCGCCCAAGACAGCACGCGGCTGGGCAGCAACATCGGCAGCTTCTGGCAGCGCTTCATTGCCACGCCTCTGGGCTTCGAGAACTCCACCTGGGGCAACTCGAACACCAGCAAAAACTTCGCCACCAGCTGGACGACCACCGTGCGCGACATGGCCCGCCTGGGCCTGCTGATGAACAACGGCGGTGTGTGGAACGGCCAGCGTGTGGTGGATGTGAACTACCTCTACAACCTCGGCCACACCTCGTTCGAAGATGCCAACACCCGTTATGGCTACCTGACCTGGCTGCAGGAAGAAGACCCCTGCGCACCGAAGCCGCAGTACCGCTCCTACCCGCATGGCCAGGTGTCCAACGCACCGAGCTGCGGGCGGCCGGGCGGCTGCCCTGCGCAGCAGCACGACGTCGGTGTGTTCTTCGCAGCCGGTCTGGGCGGCCAATACATCATCGTGCACCGCGGGCTGGACATGGTGATCGTGGTGAAGGACTCCGGCGGCCAATCGGGCGACGAGCCGATGCGCTTCTGGAACGCCATCCGCCCGGCCGTGGTCGCGCTCGACCCGACCTACCGTGGCAACAACTCGGCCTTCTGCTCCGCCTACGGTGCGGGCAACCACGCGCCTGACTTGAAGCTGTGGGAGGGCGACCGCTGATCGGCGCAGCCTGCTGCAGCGCGCAGCAGGCACAATGCGGGCCCCGCCAAACGGCAGGGCCCGCCCATGACCGACGACCCTCAGCTCCCCCTCGACGAAACCCCGCCCACGCGTCCCCGCATCCGCAGCTTCGTGGTTCGGGCGGGCCGCATGGGCACCGGGCAGATTCGCGCCCTCGAAACGCTGGGGCCGAAGTTCGTGCTGCCGTATGCCGCCGTGCTGCTGTCACCGACACAGGTCTTCGGTCGCGCAGCGCCGCTGGTGCTGGAGATTGGCTTCGGCATGGGCGACGCCACGGCGAAGATCGCGCAAGCATTGCCCGGCACCGACTTCCTCGGCGTCGAGGTTCACACCCCGGGGGTGGGCGCCTTGCTCAAGCACATCGACGAAAAGGGTTTGAGCAACCTGCGCATCGTCCAGCACGACGCAGTGGATGTGATCGAGCACATGATCGCGCCCGCTTCGCTGGCCGGTGTGCACATCTTCTTTCCCGACCCGTGGCACAAGAAGAAGCACAACAAGCGCCGGCTGATCCAGTCGCCCTTCGTCGCCAAGCTGGTGACGCACCTTGCGCCCGGTGGCTACCTGCATTGCGCCACCGACTGGCAGCCGTATGCCGCGCAGATGTTGGAGGTGCTGAGCGCCGAGCCGTCGCTGCGCAACACCGCCGAGGGCTACGCGCCGAGGCCCGAGTACCGCCCGCTCACCAAGTTCGAAAACCGGGGCCTGAAACTCGGCCACGGGGTGTGGGATCTGGTCTTCCTGAAATCCTGATCAAGCCGCCCAGGTCACGAGGCCGGTGTAGGCCGTGCCCAGCACCACGAGGCCGAACACGATGCGGTACCAGGCAAACACCGTGAAGTCGTGCGTCGACACAAAGCGGATCAGCCAGCGGATGCACACCAGCGCGCTGATGAACGCGAACACCGTGCCGATCAGGAACATCGGCAAATCAGCCCACTGCAGCAAGTCGCGCTGCTTCCACACCGAATACGCGCCCGCCCCCATCAGCGTGGGGATGCCCAGGAAGAAGCTGAATTCGGTGCCCGCCTTGCGCGAGAAACCCAACACCAGCGAGCCGATGATGGTGGCGCCCGAGCGGCTGGTGCCAGGGATCAGCGCCAGGCACTGAAGCAGCCCCACCTTCAGCGCATCGAGCGCGCTCATGTCGTCGACCGTTTCCACCCGCGCCATCCGCGCGCCTTCGAGGTCACGCTCGCCGTAGAGTCGTTTGTGGCGGCGCTCCACCCACAAGATGATCAAGCCGCCGACGATGAAGGCCACCGCCACCGGCACCGGCTTGAACAGATGCTCCTTGATGACGCCGCCGAAGGCCAACCCCAGCACCACCGCAGGGATGAACGCGACCAGCACATTGCGGGCAAAGCGTTGCGCCACGGGGTCGCGGCCGATGCCCGCCACGGTGCGCCCCAAGCGCTCGCGGTATTGCCAGATCACCGAAAACATGGCCCCGGTCTGGATGGCGATCTCGAACACCTTGACGGTGTCGCCAGTGAAATCGAGCAGCGAGCCCGCCAGGATCAGGTGCCCGGTGCTGGAGATCGGCAAGAACTCGGTCAAACCCTCGACGATGCCCATCAAGGCGGCTTTGACCCACAACACGATGTCCACACGGGCTCCTTCAAAAACGACGGGCGATGATAGCGGCGCACTTTGACGGCCACGAAGCGCCGCTTCACGCTTCTTTACTCCGCAAAACCCGCGCCAGACCCGCCTCGGTTAGGCTCCTGCCTTGACCCTGCACACCGCCGGGGCTACATTACTGACCAACTAGTCAGTATCTCCTCCTCCATGTCCAAAACCCCTCTCGTTGCCCCCCTGCGGCAACGACGCAAAGAAGCGCGCCCGCAAGAACTGCTGGACGCCGCGCTTGAGCTCTTTGTCGAAAAAGGCTTCTCCGCCACCCGCTCCGATGAAGTGGCTGAGCGCGCCGGTGTCTCCAAGGGCACGCTCTATCTCTACTACCCGAGCAAGGAAGAGCTGCTCAAGGCCGTGATCCAGCAGAACATGGGCCAGATCATTGCCGAGGGCGGTGGCATCGTGGACGAGTTCGAGGGCCCCACGGCCGAGTTGCTCTCGATGCTGATGCACCTGTGGTGGGACCGTGTCGGCAACACGCCGGCCGGTGGCATCCACAAGATCATGATGTCGGAGGTGCGCAACTTCCCCGAGATTGCGCAGTTCTACCGCGACGAGATCATCAAGCCGGCGAGCGACCTGCTCGCACGCACCTTGCAACGCGGCATCGACCGCGGCGAGTTCCGCGAGTTGCCCATCGTCGATGTCACGCACGCGCTGTTTGCGCCGCTCATTTTCATGGCCTTGCACAAACACTCCTTCGGCGCCTGCGCCGCCGAAGGCATGGAGATCGACTGCGGCGGCGTGATCAACACCCACATCGACCTGATGCTCCACGGCCTGCTCAAACAACAAGACGCCCCTCGCAAGGGAAAACAGAACCCATGACGTCCAAACGCTGGTTGAAATGGCTGATGGCCGCGATCGTTCTGCTGGCCCTCGGTGGGGTGGTGGCCAAAAAACTCCAGGCCCGCAAGCTCGAGCGCAGCGCAGCCGCGGCAGCCAGCAGCAAGGGCGTGCCGAGCTTCGATCTCTCGCCCGCTGACGTGGTGGTGGCCAGCCCGCACGAGCTGGTGCGCACGCTGTCGGTGTCAGGTGGTTTGAAGGCCGTCAACAGCGGCTTCATCAAGGCCAAGGTCGCGGCCGAAGTGAAGTCCCTCACCGTGCGCGAAGGCGACAGCGTCAAGGCCGGCCAGGTCATCGGCCAGCTCGACACCTCGGAGTTGGAGCTGCGCTTGCGCCAATCCGAACAGACTGCCGCCTCGTCGCGCGCCCAGCTCAACATCGCCCAGCGGGCGCTCGAAAACAACCGCGCGCTGGTGGCGCAGGGTTTCATCTCGCCCACAGGCCTTGAGACGTCGGTGTCAAACGAAGCCGCCGCCCAGGCGAGCTACGGCGCGGCGATGGCGGCCGTGGACCTCACCCGCAAATCGCTGGCCGATGCACGGCTGGTGGCGCCCATTTCGGGCCAGATCTCGCAGCGTCTGGTGCAAGTGGGCGAACGGGTGTCGGTCGACGCCCGCATCGTGGAGGTGGTCGACCTCTCGCGCATCGAGCTCGAAGCCGCGATGGCACCCGAAGACGTGGTCGATGTGAAAGTGGGCCAGGTGGCGCGGCTGATCGTCGACGGCTTTGCCGACCCGATGCCCGCCACCGTGGCGCGCATCAACCCCAGCACCCAGGCCGGCACCCGCGCGGTGATGGTCTACCTCGCGCTTGCGCCCCATCCCGGCCTGCGCCAGGGCCTGTTTGCCAAGGGCACCATCGAGCTGCAACGCCGCTCGGCCCTGGTGGCGCCGGTCAGCGCAGTGCGCATCGACCAGGCCAAGCCTTACGTGTTGGCGGTGGTCGACGGCAAGGTGGTGCAAAAGACGGTCACGCTCGGTGCGCGCGGCGAAGCCACGCTCGGTGCCGGGCGCGAGAGCGTGGTCGAGCTGAGCGAAGGCCTGACTGCCGGCAGCACCCTGCTGCGCGGCACGGTGGGCCAGCTGCGCGAAGGCACGCAGGTCAGCGTGAGCACCGCTGCGGCGGCCTCGGCAGCGCGCTGAACCCCCCGCACCCGCCATGTGGTTCACCCGCGTTTCGATCAGCAACCCCGTCATGGCCACGATGGTCATGCTGGCCTTCGTCGTGCTCGGCCTGTTCAGCTACCAGAGGCTGGCGGTCGACCAGTTCCCCAACATCGACTTCCCGACCGTGGTGGTGGTGATGGACTACCCGGGCGCTTCGCCCGAGATCGTCGAGAGCGAGGTCACCAAGAAGGTCGAAGAAGCCGTCAACACGGTGGCGGGCATCAGCTCGCTGTATTCGCGCTCGTATGAAGGCACCTCGGTCGTCATCGTCGAGTTCAACCTCGATGTGGATGGTCGCAAGGCGGCCGACGACGTGCGCGAAAAAGTCTCGCTCATCCGCCCGCTGCTGCGCGACGAGGTGAAAGAGCCGCGCATCTCGCGCTTCGACCCGCAAAGCGTGCCCATCTTCAACGTGGCCATCGTCGCCACCGACAGCAAAAAGACCTCGCAAGAGCTCACCACCTGGGCCACCCAGGTGCTGCAAAAGCGGCTGGAAAACGTGCGCGGTGTCGGCTCGGTCAGCCCGGTGGGTGGTGTCGCCCGCCAGATCAACCTCTACGTGAAGCCGGCAGCGCTTGAAGCATTGGGCATCAGCGTCGACCAGGTCGTGGCCGCGGTGAAGAGCGAGAACCAGGAGCTGCCGATGGGCGCCATTCGCTCCATCGAACAAGAGCGGGTGGTGCAGATCAACGCACGCCTCAAACGGCCCGAAGACTTCCGCGACATCGTGGTCGCGCGCAAGGGCGGCAACGCCATCAAGCTGTGGCAGGTGGCCGATGTGTCCGACGGCCCGCAAGAGGTGGAAAGCCTGGCCCTCTACAACGGCCAGCGCACCGTGCTGCTCTCGGTGCAGAAGTCGCAAGGCGAAAACACCATCGGCGTGGTCGACGGGCTGAACAAGGCGCTGGCCGATGCTGCTTCGCTCACACCGCCGGGCGTGAAGGTCGAGGTGATCCGCGACAACTCGCGCGCCATTCGTGTCTCGGTCGCCAACGTCAAGCGCACGCTGTTCGAGGGCGCAGCACTCACGGTGCTGATCGTCTTCCTGTTCCTGAACTCGTGGCGCTCGACCGTCATCACCGGGCTCACGCTGCCGATCGCACTGATCGGCACCTTTCTGTTCATGTACCTGTTCGGCTTCACCATCAACAACATCACGATGATGGCGCTGAGCCTGTGCGTGGGCCTGTTGATCGACGACGCCATCGTGGTGCGAGAAAACATCGTGCGCCACGTGCAGCTGGGCGCCACCGCGCGTGAGGCCGCACTCAAGGGCACACAGGAGATCGGCCTGGCGGTGCTGGCCACCACCTTCTCCATCGTCGCGGTGTTCCTGCCCTTCGGCTTCATGGGCGGCATCGTCGGCAAGTTCTTCCATGAGTTCGGCATCACCATCGTGGCGGCGGTGCTGATCTCGATGTTCGTCAGCTTCACGCTCGACCCCATGCTCAGCAGCGTGTGGCACGACCCACAGGCCCACGGCCACGTGCACCAGGGTGCACCGGTCACGCTGTACGACAGAACGATCGGGCGTGTCACCAAGCTCTTCGACCAGCTGACCGAGTGGCTCTCGCGCTCGTACCAGCGCATCTTGTCGTGGTCGCTCGCGCACAAGGGCAGCACGCTGGCGATTGCCGGCGCCACGCTGGTGGGCAGCTGCGCGCTGGTGCCGGTGCTCGGCACCGAGTTCGTGCCGAAGGCCGACCTCTCCGAGACACAGATCAACTTCTACACACCCGTCGGCTCGTCGCTCGAAGTGACCGAGTCGCGCGCGCGCCAGATCGACGCGCTGCTGCGCCAGATGCCCGAGGTGAAGTACACCGTCACCACCATCAACAGCGGCCAGGCCGCCGGCAAGATCTATGGCGCGACCTACATCCGCCTGGTCAACCGCAAGGACCGCGAACGCAGCATCGACCAGTTGACGATCCCGCTGCGCGAGCAGCTGGCGCGCATCCCCGGCGTGACCATCACCAACATCGGCCAAACCGACCTGGGCGGCGGCAAGAGCCTGCAGTTTTCCGTCCAGGGCAGCGACCTGGCCGAGCTGGAGCGCCTGTCGAAAGAGATCATGGCCAAGCTGCGCGACATCCCCGGCCTGGTCGACCTCGACAGCACGCTCAAGCCCAACAAGCCCACCGTCGCCATCGACGTGAAACGTGATGCCGCGGCCGACGTGGGCCTGAACGTCAACGCGTTGGCGAACAGCCTGCGCACGCTGGTGGCCGGCACCACGGTCGGCAACTGGCGCGCACCTGACGGCGAAAACTATGACGTCAACGTGCGCCTCACGCCCGATTCCCGCGACTCCATTGCCGACCTGCAGCGCCTGCCGATCAACGTGGCAGCGGGTGCCGATGGTTCGCCGCGCTCGGTGCGCCTGTCGCAGGTGGCCGACGTGACGGCCGCGACCGGCCCGAACCAGATCAACCGGCGTGACCTCAACCGCGAGATCAACGTCGACGCCAACGCCTTCGGCCGCAGCGGTGGCGAGGTCTCGGCCGACATCCGCAAGGTGCTCGACAGCGTGGCCTGGCCACCCGGCTACCGCTACGCCTTCGGCGGCTCGACGAAGAACATGAACGAGTCATTCCAGTACGCCATCGGTGCGCTGGCGCTGGCCGTCGTGTTCATCTACATGATCCAGGCCAGCCAGTTCAAGAGTTTCCTGCAGCCGCTGGCGCTGATGAGCTCGTTGCCGCTCACGCTGAGCGGCGTGGTGATCACCTTGCTGCTGTTCGGCTCCACGCTGAACATGTTCAGCATCATCGGCATCGTGATGCTGATGGGCTTGGTGACCAAGAACGCCATCCTCTTGGTCGACTTCGCCATCCGCAGCCGCGAGGGTGAAAACGGCGGGCCACCCATGGAACGCGAGCAGGCCCTGCTGCACGCCGCCCAAGTGCGGCTGCGCCCGATCCTGATGACCACGCTGGCGATGATCTTCGGCATGGTGCCACTCGCCTTTGCATTGACCGAAGGCTCGGAGCAACGCGCGCCGATGGGCCAGGCTGTCATCGGCGGCGTGATCACCTCCTCGCTCCTGACATTGGTTGTCGTGCCGGTGATTTATTGTTATCTCGACGACCTGTCGCTGTGGCTCAAGCGCAAGCTCGGCGGCAGGCCTACCCCCATCGAGCCGGTGGCCGACCCGCTGGGCGGCAAATAAAATGCGCGATTTTCATTTTCCCGTTACCGCAAGGACCTCTTCATGAACAACGAGCAAGCCCGCTTCAACATGATCGAACAGCAGATCCGCCCCTGGGACGTGCTGGACCAGGGCGTGTTGTCCTTGCTGGCCGTGGTCAAGCGTGAAGACTTCGTGCCGCCGGCCTACCGCAGCATGGCGTTCTTCGACACCGAAGTGCCCTTGTCCGCCGCCACCAAAGACGGCCAGCACATGCTGGCGCCCAAGGTCGAAGCGCGTTTGCTGCAAGAGCTGGGCGTGCGCCGACACGAGCGGGTGCTGGAGGTCGGCGCCGGCTCGGGCCACATGGCCGCGTTGCTGGCGCACAAGGCGCGCCAGGTGATCACGCTCGAGATCGACCCGGTGCTCGCTCGCATGGCCTCCCACAACCTCAAACGCGCCGCCATCTCCAACGTCAGCGTGGTCGAGGGCGATGGCTCCAAGCGCCTGCCCACCGCCGGCCCGTTCGACGCGATCCTGCTCTCGGGCTCGGTGGCCGCCGTGCCCTCGGCCCTGCTCAACGAGCTGAAGGTGGGCGGCCGGCTGGCGGCCATCGTCGGCCAGGAGCCCGTCATGTGCGCGGTGCTCGTCACCCGCGTGGGCGAGAACGAGTTCCGCAGCGTCAATCTGTTCGATACCGTGGCCCAGCGCCTGTCGGGTTTCGACGAGCCTTCGCGCTTTCACTTCTGATGCAACAGGTTCGGGTCAGCGACGTGCACGCCTTGTTGGCCCGTCTGGTCGGTGACAAACCGCCCGTGCTGCTCGACGTGCGCGAGCCCTGGGAAGTGCAGACCGCGTCGCTTTCACTGCCGGGCACGCAGTTGGTTTGCATCCCAATGCAGGAGATTCCGGCACGCCTGCAGGAGCTCGATGCGTCGCAGCCCATCCTCGGTTTGTGTCACCACGGGGTGCGAAGTCTGCAGGTCGTCGCATTCCTCGAGCGCCAAGGCTACGAGCAGGTTTACAACATCGCCGGCGGCATCGACGCGTGGGCCCGTGAGGTCGACGCGTCTGTGCCCCTTTACTGAACAACAAGACTTCAACGCAAGGAACGCTTCATGTTCGCTGTTTCCATCGCTGTTTCCAGCCTCCGCCTGCCTGCCCTCAGCCGCCTCGCCGTGGCAGCCGCCCTCGCCCTGGGTGCCGTGCCGTTTGCGCAGGCGCAAAGCCTGCAGGAGCTGTATGACACGGCGCGCGGGTATGACGCCACCTACCTGGCCGCACGTGCGGTGGCCGACTCGGCGCAGTACCGGGCCGATCAGGCGCATGCACGGAGGCGCCCCGTTATCGATGCCAAGCTGGGCGCCAGCCGCAACACCAACGACACCAGCGTGGGCGAGATGAGAACCAACACCACCGGCGGCAGCATCGAGGCCAGGCAATCCTTATTCAACCGGGCCGATGACGCCACCATCGCCCAGGCTGACCTGGGCATCGAGTCGGCCAAGGCCGACCTCGAACTCGCCGAACAAGAGCTCATCGTGCGCGTGGCCCAGTCTTACTTCGACGTGCTCGCCGCACAAGACGCGCTGACCACCGCACAAGCCAACAAGAAAGCCATCTCGGAGCAACTCGCATCAGCCAAGCGCAACTTCGAGGTCGGCACGACCACCATCACCGACACGCGTGAAGCACAGGCCCGTTTCGACCTGGCCACCGCCCAGGAGATCGCCGCCGAGAACGACCTGCTCACCAAGCGCATCGCGCTCGACCAATTGGTCGGCCGCACCGGCGTGCAGCCCAAGCCGCTGGCCGTGCCGGTGGTGTTGCCGCCGGTGCTTCCCGCCGACGTCAATGCCTGGGTCGATCAGACCGAGACGGCGCCCAACGTGCGCAAGGCCAAGGTCGGCTACGAGGTGGCGCAGCTCGAAACGAGCAAGGCCCGCGCAGGGCATTTGCCGACCGTCGCCTTGTCGGGCAGCGTGGGGCGCAACCACGTCAGCGGCAACAACCCGCAGCCTGGCGCCACCGGCAACATCAACACGAGCAACGTCGGGGTGCAGCTCACCCTGCCGCTGTTCGCCGGCTTCTCCGTGCAAAACAGAGTCAGGGAAACGCTGTCGCTCGAAGATCAGTCGCGCAACACGCTGGAAGCCGCACGCCGCTCGGTGGCGCAAGCCACACGCCAGACCTTCTTCGGCGTGCAATCGCAGCAGGCGCGGGTGAAGGCGCTGGAAGCCGCCGAGTCGTCGAACCAGCTCGCACTCGAAGCCACGCAGCTCGGCTACAAGGTCGGCGTGCGGGTCAACCTCGACGTGCTGAACGCACAGACCCAGCTTTTCAACGCCCGCAGTGAGCTGGCCAAGGCCCGCTACGACGTGCTGCTCAACAACCTGCGGCTACGCCAGGCCTCGGGTCAGCTCAGGCCAGAAGACCTGGCGGCGCTGAACGCGTTGCTGGCCAGATAAGCCTGCGCCGCACAACAAAAAGCCCCGCATCGCGGGGCTTTTTTCATGCAGGCAGCCAGGGCAGCAGGTGCTGCGCCATGCGCTCGGCCGCGCCGCGGTGCTGCTCGGCAAAGGCCACAGCGCGGCGCGCGCAGGCCTCACGCTCATCGGCTTGATGGAGCAACGCCACCGCGCGCGCCACACCGTCGGCCATGTCGGTCACACGCAGTGACGCGCCGGCCGCGAGCGACAGCTCGGCGGCCTCGGCAAAGTTGAAGGTGTGCGGCCCCATCACCACCGGGCAGGCGCAGGCGGCGGCCTCGATCAGGTTTTGACCACCGAGCGGCGCGAAGCTCCCGCCCAGCAGGGCCACATCGGCCGCGGCGTAATAGAGCGGCATCTCGCCCATGCTGTCGCCAAGCCAGACGTCGGCCGCGTGTGCTGCGCCATCGGGTGATTCGCCCCACTGGCTGCGACGCGCCAGCGAGAGGCCCGCCGACTGCACCAGCCCCGCCACTTCATCAAAACGCTGCGGGTGGCGCGGCACGATCAGCAGCAGCGGCCGCCCCTCGGCGGGCAGCGTGGCCCAGGCCGCCAGCAGCATGGCCTCTTCGCTTTCACGCGTGACGGCTGCCAGTAGCACCGGCCGCGCGAGCAGCGCCCGCCAGGCCCGGCCGCGCGTGAGCAAGGCTTCGTCGGGTGTGATGTCGAACTTGAGGTTGCCGCACACCACCACCTCACCGGCACCCGAGTCGCGCAGGCGCCCCGCGTCGTCTTCGGTCTGCGCGAGCACCAGGCGCAACGATGCCACGGCCGGATGCATCAAGGCGGCCAGGCGTTGGCCCTTGCGGTGGCTTTTCACACTCAGGCGCGCATTGGCCAGCACCATGGGCACACCTGCGGCCTGCGCGGCGTGCATCAGGTTGGGCCAGATCTCGGTTTCCATCAACACACCCACCACCGGCTTGCACTGCGTGAAAAAGCGTTGCACCACGGCGGGTGTGTCGTAGGGCAGCCAGGCCTGGGCATCACCTTCGCGCAGCAGCGCCTGGCCGGCTTCACGGCCGGTGGCCGTGCCGTGTGTCAGCAGCAGGCGCAGGTGTGGCCGCTGCCTGCGCAGGGCATCGATCAGCGCGGCCGCGGCGCGCGTTTCACCGAGCGACACCGCATGCACCCACAGGGCGCCTGGCGCCGGCACCACGTCGTAGCGACCCAGGCGCTCGCCGATGGCGTGCCGGTACAGCGGCTCGGCTCGCCCGCGCCACCACAGCCGCATCACATAGAACGGCTTGAGCACCCACAGCACATCGGAGTAGAGGTCGCGTACGAACCAGCGGCCAAAGCCTGTCTTGCTCACGAGTGCCCTGCCCTGCGGACAACCTGCCACGTGGCCCAGACCAGGTCTACCTCGGGCGTGGGGTCGCGTTCCACAGCCACTTGATGGCGGTGCCCATGGGCCAGCTGAGGCCCCGTGCGCCAGGCCGTCGGGAAGTTGTAGAGCTGCACATGCGGCAGGTTCAGCGCCACGGCGATATGGCTCAGGCCGCTGTCGACACCGATCACGCCCTGGGTCGCGCCGATGTGGTCGACCAGCTCGTCGAGCGACATCTCGGGCCACACGACGGCGCGCGGCCCCATCGCCTGCGCCAGGTGCCGCGCTCGCGCCAGCTCTTCGGCCCCCGCGTGCGGCAAGGCCACGTGGTAGCCCGACGAAATCATGCGCAGGCCGAGATCGACCCAGCTCTCTTCGGGCCACAGCTTGTCGGCGCGCGAACTGCCGTGCACGAACACCACCGTGCGCTGCGCGGTGCGTGGGCCGTGGGCTTGCAGGCCGAAGTGCGGCGAGCCGCCCACGCGGTAGTTGAGGGCCCGCGCCGCCAGCTCGCGTGAGCGGTCGAGTGCGTGGATGTGGGGCTCGATCTCGATCGTCTGGTCGAGCAGCCAGCGCACCGGCCGCTCATACGCCGAGCCCTCGGTCTGGTTGGCCAGGCCAAAGCTCGGGCCGTTGGCCATGCGCGCGACCAGGGCCGATTTGGTGAGGCCCTGCAGGTCGAGCACGGCGTCGTAACGCTGCGCTTTCAGTCGATGGCGGAACGCACGCCACTCGGCACGCACCGCCGACGTCCACCACGCCTTGCGCCAGCGGCGCTGGGCACATTCGATGACCTCGTCGACGCCTTGCACACGCCGCACCAGCGGCGCGAAGGCCGGCTCCACCACCCAGTCGATGTGCGCGTTGCTGTAGACGCTCTGGATGTCTTGCACCACCGGCATGGCGTGCACCACGTCACCCAGCGAGGAAAGCTTGACGATCAGAACGCGCACTGACTCACTCAGCCGACGCCGGGCCGCCCCAAGGCGGCTGAGCGCCCCCTCGGGGGCAGGAACGCAGTGATGTGGGGGCTGTCATCCTAGTGGGCCGCAGCTGCCACCTGAGCGTCGGGTTTGGCGGCGATCAATGCGGCCATCATGTCGTGCTCGATGCGCTTGAGCGCTTCAGGCGTGTGACCCTCGAAGCGCAGCACCAGCACCGGCGTGGTGTTCGACGCGCGGATCAGGCCGAAACCATCGGAATACTCCACCCGCATGCCGTCGATGGTGATGATCTCTTGCGCGCCGGGGAAGTTGGCATTCTCCAGCAGCTTCTTCACCACCTCTTTCGGCTCGCCTTCGGCGCAGGGCACGTTCAGCTCGGGCGTGTTGTAGCTGGTGGGCAGGTTGTTCAGCACCTGGCTCGGGTTCTTGCTCCTGGAAAGAATCTCCAGGAGACGGGCTGCCGTGTAGGTGGCATCGTCAAAGCCATACCAGCGCTCGGCAAAAAAGATGTGGCCGCTCATCTCGCCGGCCAGCGTGGCGCCGGTTTCCTTCAGCTTGGCCTTGACCAGCGAGTGCCCGGTCTGCCACATCAGCGGCTTGCCACCGGCGGCGCGAACCGCGGGCGCCAGGCGCTGGGTGCACTTCACGTCATAGATGATGGTGCCGCCGGGGTTGCGCGAGAGCACGTCGGTGGCAAACAGCATCAGCTGGCGGTCGGGGTAGATGATGTTGCCGTCTTTGGTGACCACGCCGAGGCGGTCGCCGTCGCCGTCGAACGCGAGGCCGATGTCCGCGTCGGTGCTTTGCACGGTGCGAATCAGGTCGGCCAGGTTTTCTGGCTTGCTCGGGTCGGGGTGGTGGTTGGGGAAATCGCCGTCGACCTCGGAGTAGAGCTCGGTCACGTCACAACCCAGCGCGCGCAGGATGCCGGGGGCCGACGCGCCGGGAATGCCGTTGCCCGAGTCGACCACGATCTTCATCGGGCGCACAAGCTTGCAGTCGCTGACGATGCGGTGTCTGTACTCGGCCCCGATGTCCATCTGGGCCGAGCGGCCCACGCCGTGCAGATAGTCTTCGTTTTCCATGCGGCGGCGCAAAGCCTGGATTTCTTCGCCATAGATCGCGCGGCCGGCGAGCACCATCTTGAAGCCGTTGTAATCCTTCGGGTTGTGGCTGCCCGTCACCTGGATGCCGCTGTTGCAGCGGTACTTGCCACGTGTGGCGGCCACGTAATACAGCATCGGCGTGGTCACGGCACCGAGATCGACCACGTCGAGCCCCGCGTACTTGAGGCCCTTGATCAGCGCCTTCACCAGGCTGGGCCCCGACACACGCCCGTCACGCCCCACCGCCACGGCCTTCTCGCCCGCGATGCGGGCGGCGCTGCCAAAGGCCCGCCCGAGGTGCTCGGCAAACGCTTCATCGATGGTCGTGCCGACGATGCCGCGAATGTCATAAGCCTTGAAGTTGGACGCGGTGACTTGCATGCTGGGGGTCTCCTGAGGGTGGGGCGCATTGTAGAGACGCAAAATTCGCTCCAAGTGACAGCCTGGGACGTGTCCGAAAACGGCGAGTCTCGCTGGCGCCGCTGCCCATAATGGGGCGCATGACACTCGAACCCGACGCCGCCTACCAGGTCTTCAAGGCCCGCGATGCCCGCTTTGACGGACGCATCTTCGTGGGCGTGACATCCACCCACATCTACTGCCGCCCGGTCTGCCGCGTGCGCACACCCAAGCGCGAGAACTGCCGCTTCTTCAGCACCCCGGCCCAGGCCGAAGCCGAGGCCTTTCGCCCCTGCATGAAGTGCCGCCCCGAAGTCGCGCCCGGGCCAGGGCTGGCCTGGTCGGTGATGGACGCGTCGCGCACGCTGGCACGCCAGGCCGCGCAGTGGCTCGACCACCGGCTCAGCGACGAAGAAGCGCTCTCGATGACTGGGCTGGCCGATCACCTGGGCGTGAGCGACCGCCACCTGCGCCGCATCTTCGCCACCGAACACGGCGTCACACCGCTTCAATACCTGCAGACCCGCCGCCTGCTGCTCGCCAAGCAGCTGTTGACCGACACCCGACTGCCAGTCGCTCAAGTGGCGCTGGCCAGCGGCTACCGCAGCCTGCGCCGTTTCAACGCCGCGTTTGTCGAGAACTACCGCATGAGCCCGAGCCGCCTGCGCGACGAGGTGGGCGATGAAAATCCGCCCGACGATGAAACCCTCAGCGTGAGCCTGGGCTACCGCGCGCCCTACGACACCGCGGCGATGTTGTGCTTCCTGGGCCAGCGGGCGATCCCGGGGGTGGAGCAGGTCGAGGGCCTGCGCATTCGCCGCAGCCTGCGCGCCGGCGTGGTGGCGGCATCGGCCGGCTGGCTGGAGGCCGAGTTCATGCCCGAGACCGACACCCGCCCGCCGCATGTGCGGCTGCGCTTTGCGGCCTCGCTCGCGCCACACAGCGCGCGGGTGGTGGCGGCCGCACGCCGTTGGCTTGACCTCGACGCCTCGCCCGACGCCATCGACAGCAGCCTGGCCAACCTGCCCGGTGCACCCGGGCTGCGCCTGCCAGGCTGTGTCGACGCCTTCGAGATGGTGGTGCGCGCCGTACTCGGCCAGCAGGTCACGGTGGCGGGTGCGCGTACGCTGGCGCGGCGCTTTGTCGACCGGTTCGGCGAGGCGCTGGCCACAGCGTGGCCGGAGATCGAGCGCACGTTTCCCGCGCCATCCCTCATCAGCGAGACGCCCGTCGAGCAGATCGCCGAGCTGGGCATCATTCGCTCGCGCGCCGGCGCCATCGTGGCGCTGGCGCAGGCCTGGCCTCACATCTCACGCCAACTGCAATCGCAGCACACGCCTGAAGCGCTGATCGAAACGCTGTGCGCCCTGCCCGGCATCGGCCCCTGGACGGCGCACTACATCGCGATGCGGGCGCTGGGCTGGCCCGACGCCTTCCCGCCCAAAGACGTGGCCGTGCTCAACGCGATGAAGCCGCTTTTCGGCGTGAGCACCCAGCGCGAGGCCGACGCGCTGATCGACCGCTGGCGGCCCTGGCGCGCGTATGCCGTGCTGCGGCTGTGGAACACCTTGACTTCCTGATGGACAACAGACTTCAACCTCTCCCCCCATGTCCGTTCGGGCTGAGCCTGTCGAAGCCAGCGCAGTGCACGGCGCACCCTTCGACAGGCTCAGGACGAACGGAGCGCGTCGAACGCATGTCAAGAAAGAGCACCCCCATGACACCCACCCAATCCATCGCCCGGCGCTGCACCGCGCAGGCTCACTTCAGCTCGCCCCTCGGCCCAATCCTGCTCGCCCGCACCGAGGTCGGCCTCGCCGGCGCGTGGTTCGAGGCGCAGAAGTGGCACCCGGCAGAGCTGAACGCGCCCGAAGCAGCCGACGACCCGCTGCTGCGACGCGCCGCCGCTCAGATCAACGAATACTTTGCCGGGAGCCGCCCCCACTTCGACCTGCCGCTCGATCTGCACGGCACCCCCTTCCAGCAATCGGTGTGGCGCGCGCTGTGCGCGATCGACGTCGGTGCCACACAAAGTTATGCCACCGTGGCACGCAACATCGGCTTGCCACAAGCCGTGCGTGCCGTGGGCGCCGCCGTGGGCCGCAATCCCGTCAGCGTGATCGTGCCCTGCCACCGAGTGGTCGGCGCCAACGGCAGCCTCACCGGCTATGCGGGAGGGCTGGAACGCAAGCGCGCCCTGCTCGCGCTGGAAGGCGCCTTGTGAAGCGTGCCGACCTGCTGGAGCTGGTCACGCTGGCCGCACTGTGGGGCGCGTCGTTCCTCTTCATGCGGCTCGGCGCGGCCGAGTTCGGCCCGGTGGCCTTGTCCTTCGTGCGGGTGCTCGGCGCCGCGGCCTTCTTGCTGCCCCTCCTCGCCTTGCAAGGGCAGCTGGGTGCACTGCGCAAACACTGGCGGACCATCTTCGTGGTGGGCATCACCAACTCGGCGTTGCCCTTCCTGTGCTTCAGCTATGCAGCCTTGTCGATCAACGCGGGCCTGTCGGCGGTGTTCAACGCCGCCTCGCCCTTGTTCGGCGCGGTCATCGCGTGGCTGTGGTTGAAAGACAGGCTCACCCCGTCACGCATCGCCGGCCTGGTGATCGGTTTTGCCGGCGTGCTGTGGCTGGTGTGGGACCAAGCCGCATTCAAGCCAGGCGGCAGCGGCTGGGCGGTGCTCGCCTGCCTGGGCGCGGCCGTGCTCTACGGTTTTTCAGCCAGCTTCACCAAGCGCCACCTCACCGGCGTGCCGCCGATGGCGGTGGCCGCTGGCAGCCAGCTGTCGGCGGCGCTGTTCCTCGCCGTGCCGGCATGGCACTGGTGGCCGCAGGCCATGCCCACGGCCCAGGGCTGGCTCTTTGCGTTGGTGCTGGCGGTCGCGTGCACCGGGCTGGCCTACCTGCTTTACTTCCGCCTCATCGCCCACGTGGGGCCGGCCAATGCCATCTCGGTCACCTTTTTGATTCCGGTGTTTGCGGTGGTCTGGGGTGGCATCTTCCTGGACGAGCAGGTGAGCGCCGTGATGGTGCTGGGTTGTGGCGTCATCTTGTTGGGCACCAGTTTGGCGACAGGCCTGCTGCGATTGCACCAAATCGGTAAAATTGAACAAAATGAAAGGCGTTGAGCCTCCTCATTGGGGTTTAGCGCGGTAGCACATGAGTCGATAGTCCGGTGTACCAGCCAGCGAGCTGGGCGTCCCGACAACCTGCTCACTGCTCAAACCAGCCATGAACAACCTCAGTATCAAAACCCGTTTGCTCGGGCTCGTCGCCGCACTGTTGGTGCTGCTGATCGTCTCGTCTTACAGCACGGTGCACCGCCTGCACGCCAGCAATGCGGTGCTCGGATCGGTCTACAACGACCGCGTGGTACCGCTCAAGCAGCTCAAAGAAGTGGCCGACGGCTACTTCATCGGCATGGTCGACACCGCCCACAAGACACGCGACGGCGCGATGAAGCCCGAAGACGGACTCAAGACCCTGGCCCAGGCGCGCATCGCGATCGACAAGAGCTGGCAGGCCTACCTCGCGACCGAGCTGGTCGACGAAGAGAAGGCCCTGGTGGCCAAGATCGTGACAACCATGAAGGTGGCCGACGCCGCAGCCCTGCAGCTGCAAGCGCTGCTGAGCAAGAACGACATCGAAGCCCTGCGCGCATTCACAGCACGCGACATGTACCCGGCGATCGACCCGCTGGCCGACGTTCTCAACGCGCTCACCGAGGTGCAGCTGAAGGTGGCCGAAACCACCTACGTGCAGGCCCAGGCCGACTATGAAACCGTGCTCTGGCGCAACATCGTCATCTCGATCGTCGTCGTGGCGGGTGCGGCCCTGTTCGCCTGGATGCTGGTCAGCACCATCGTGCGCGGCATCGCGCAGGCGGTCAAGGTGGCCGAAACCGTGGCCTCGGGTGACCTGAGCTCCCACATCGAGGTCACCAGCAAAGACGAAACCGGCCAGCTGCTGGCCGCGCTCAAACGCATGAATGAAAGCCTGGTGAGCCTGGTCGGCCAGGTGCGCAACAGCGCCGACTCCATCGCCACCGGCTCGGCCGAGATCGCCACCGGCAACGCCGACCTGAGCCAGCGCACCGAAGAGCAGGCCAGCAACCTGCAGCAAACGGCAGCGTCGATGGAAGAGATCACTTCCACCGTAAAACAAAGCGCCGACACCGCGCGCCAGGCGACGCAACTCGCCGGCAGCGCCACCGCCGCCGCCACCCAGGGTGGCGTGGTGGTCGGCCAGGTGATCACCACCATGGAAGACATCAGCGCCAGCTC
Organism: Rhizobacter sp.; assembly: GCF_031412075.1. GTDB lineage: Bacteria > Pseudomonadota > Gammaproteobacteria > Burkholderiales > Burkholderiaceae_C > Rhizobacter. Next base: position 16,011 of record NZ_JANOCG010000249.1, on the reverse strand, counting down.
GCGCAAGATCAGCGACATCATCGGTGTGATCGACGGCATTGCCTTCCAGACCAACATCCTCGCGCTCAATGCCGCGGTGGAAGCCGCTCGCGCCGGTGAACAAGGCCGCGGCTTTGCGGTGGTGGCCGGCGAGGTGCGCACGCTGGCCCAGCGCAGCGCGCAGGCCGCCAAGGAGATCAAAAATCTGATCGGCGAAAGTGTCGAGAAGGTGGAGAACGGCTCACGCCTGGTGACCGACGCCGGCAAGACCATGGACGACATCGTCTCGCACGTGAAGCGCGTGACCGACCTGATCGGCGAGATCAGCAGCGCGAGCATCGAACAAAGCCAGGGCATCGGCCAGATCGGCGACGCCGTGGCGCAGCTCGATCAGGTGACGCAGCAAAACGCCGCGCTGGTGGAAGAGTCGGCCGCTGCTGCCGAAAGCCTCAAGCACCAGGCCGCGAGCCTGGCGCAAACGGTGGCGGTGTTCAGGCTGGCGTGACGGTGTTTTTCGCTCGCACCGCCTGACGCCGCACACGCCGCCACAACATCAAGGTGATGCCGAGGTTGAGTGCGTTCCATGCCACGCCATTGAGGAACGCGGCGTCGTAGGAGCCCGTCAGGTCGAACACCTTGCCCGACATCCAGCCACCCAGCGCCATGCCGAGCAGCGTGAACATCAACACCGTGCCCACACGCGCCCCGGCCTCGGCCGGCGGGAAGTGCTCGCGCACGATGATGGCGTAAGCCGGCACGATGCCGCCCTGGAACAGGCCGAACAGTGCCGAGATCAGGTACAGCGACACCAGCCCGTCGAAGGGGATGAAGAGCAGCAGCGCCACCCCTTGCAGCACCGAGCCGAGCAGCAGCGTGCGCAAGCCGCCGATGCGGTCGCAGATCACACCCGACACGAGCCGGCTGACGATGCCGCAGGCCAGCATCAGCGACAGCATCTCGGCACCTCGCGCCGCACCGTAACCCAGATCGCCGCAATAGGCCACGATGTGCACCTGCGGCATCGACATCGCCACGCAGCAGGCCACCCCTGCCACGCACAACAACGCCTGGGCCTGGCCGATCGAAAAACCGAAAGGCCGCGCCAGCAGCACCGGCGCGCCGGAAGCCACCGGCGCCACCACCGGGCGCGGCGGGCGCGGCCGCATCATCAAGGCCAGCAGCGGCAGGCTGATCACGCAAAACGCGCCGATGCCGAAGTAGGTGTGTCGCCAGCCCACGGCCTCGATGAAGTGCTGCGTGATGGGCGGCCAGATCGCCCCCGCCAGATAGTTGCCGCTGGCGCACACCGCCACCGCAATGCCGCGCCTCCGCTCGAACCACAGCGAGGTGTCGGCCACCAGCGGCGCAAACGTGGCCGAGCTGCCCAGCAAGCCGATCAGCACCCCATGGGCGACGCTGAACCACCAGATGTTGCTCGCTGACCCCGCCGCCACAAACCCCGTGCCCAACCCGACCGCGCCAATGAGCACCGGCACCATCACGCCAAAACGATCGGCCAGCCGGCCCATCAGGATGCCGCCCACACCGAAGCCAATCATCATGGCGGTGTACGGCAAGGAGGCGTCGGCCCGCGCCACGCCAAACTCGGCCTGCACCGAGGGCAAGACCACCGACACGATGTACATGCCGCCACTGCCGATGGTCATCAGCGCGAGCGTGACCATCAAGCGCATCCAGGCGTAACGGGAGTCGACGGTGTGGGGCATCGGCAGTGTGTGGCGGGTCAATGACTTGGAGCTTGAACGCGGCAAGAGTTGGCGGCTACGCGGGCTGCAGCCTATGGGACGGCCCTCCATTTGATGATGTAATGAGCAGCCCTCGGCGTGTGCCGACGGCGCCCCCCCAGGGACTCCCGTCGTCATGCCCGTTGTAGCAGTCGTCAATCGCAAAGGTGGAAGCGGCAAGAGCACGCTGGCCACACACCTCGCAGCTCACTGCGCGCACAGCGGCATTCCGGTGATGCTGGGCGATGTCGACAAACAGCAATCGACCCAAGCCTGGCTGCGGCTTCGTGCCACACAAGCCATCACTACCCCCGCGCCCATCGTCGGCTGGACGGTCGACCCGCGCAGCGTCTTGCGTGCACCGACCGGCGTGACGCACGTGATCCTCGACACCCCCGGCGGGCTGCGCGGCTTCGACCTCGCCCGCGTGGTGATGTTTGCCGATGTCATCTTGATGCCGGTGTGCAACTCGGTGTTTGACCGCGAGTCGGCCGCCGACTGTTATGCCGAGCTGCTGACGCTGCCACGCGTGGCCAGTGGGCGCTGCCAGGTGGCGGCCGTGGGCATGCGGCTCGACGCCCGCACCAAGGCCGATGAAGTGCTCAAGCAATGGGCCGACAAGCAGAAGCTGCCTTTCATCGGCGTGCTGCGCGAAACGCAAGGGTATGTGCGTTGTGTCGAGCAGGGCCTGACCTTGTTCGACATGCCGCCCGCCAAGGTCGAAGCCGACATGCTGCAGTGGAAGCCGATCCTCAACTGGCTGAGCCCAGTGCTGCGGCCGGCACCGGCTGCCGTCAAGGTGAAGCCCGCCGCCGCCTCGCCCGCACCCCACGGCTCGCGCGCCGACAGCCTCAAGCCGGCACAGGCGTCCTTGCTGGTGTACGGGAAGAGTGCCACTCCCAAACGTCCGAGTGGAGCGCCCACGCTGGCACCGGTGGCCGCCCGCCCCAGCATGTTCGACCGCGTGGGCAGCCTGCTCGAGTCCTGGGGTGTGTCGCGCTTCTTGCAACGCTGAAGCTGGCGCGGCGCGAGGCTCACGCCATGGCTGGGGTTCTCATTCAAACGCCTCGGGGTGTTGATCGGCGAGACCGTCCACATGGCGACAGATCGCGCCGGGCGTGGTGAACCAGACACCACCACGCTTGCGTTCAAGTGTGATGTGCTCGAGCGCGCGCCGCAGATGGCGCAGGCGGTAGGGTTGGCCCACCAGGTAAGGGTGCAAGGCAATGCCCATCACCAGCGGCTGGGCCCGCGCCTGTAGCAGCATCTCGTCAAAGTTGTCGATCACCATTTGCGCAAAGTCCTTTGCGTCCATCTGGCGGCCCACGATCATCGGGATGTCATTCAGCTCCTGCGGGTACGGCACCGACCACAGACGCTGGCCGCTGCGGGTACGCATGCACATCGGCTGGTCGTCGTGGCACCAGTTCATCGTGTATCGGTAGCCGGTCTCGGCCAACAGGTCGGGCGTGAGCCGGCTCTCCGAGATCCACGGTGACAACCAACCATCTGGCGCCACACCACTCTCGGCCTGCATGCGGCTGCGGCACATCGCCAGCAGCTCACGCTCGGCCGCTTCAGGCAGCCCACCCTGCCGCTCGGTGTTGCTGTGGCCATGGCCGACCAGCTCGTCACCTCGCGCCACAAAGGCCGCCACCAACTCGGGGCAGTGTTCATACAAAGAGGTGTTGATGAGCGCCGACGTGGGCAGGCCGAGCTGATCAAACAACTCCAGGCAGCGCCAGGCGCCGACACGGTTGCCGTACTCACGCCAGCTGTAGTTCAGCACGTCGGGCTGCGGCGACGTGGGCCCGATGCCCGCACCGAGCCCCTCGCCAAATGCGAAGTGCTCGATGTTGAAACCCAGGTAGACGGCCAGGCCCGCACCACCCGGCCAGCGATAAGGCATGCGGCGCGTGATGGGCCGGTAGCCGAAGCGGCCGTGGGTGGGCAGCGGGCCCGCGGTGGCGAGTTTGTCGAGACGCATGGTTTGCTCCAGCGCGGCAAATGCCGTGCAGCCACCTGAACTCAGCAAGACACATGCCTCGTGTGCTCGGGCATCATGCGCCACGACCACCATGCAGGGCCCGACGTGAACCACATCGAAACCGACTACCTCGTCATCGGCAGCGGCGCCTCGGGCCTGGCCTTCACCGACACGCTGCTCGACGAGACCGATGCCCACATCACCCTCGTTGACCGCCACGGCAAACCCGGCGGCCACTGGAACAACGCCTACCCCTTCGTCACGCTGCACCAACCGTCGTCGTTCTACGGCGTCAACTCGATGGAGCTCGGCAGCCGACGAACCGACACCATCGGCCTCAACAAAGGCTTGTACGAGCTGGCCTCGGGCCCCGAGATCAACAGCTACTTCGAGCGGGTGATGAACCAGAAGCTGCTGCCGAGCGGGCGTGTCAGCTACCACCCGATGTGTAACCACCTGGGCGACGGCCTGTTCGAGTCGATCCTGTCGGGCGAGCGCACCCAGGTGCAGGTGCGCAAGAAGCTGGTCGACGCCACCTACTTCAGCCCCAACGTGCCTTCCACCCACACACCGCGCTTTCAGGTGGACGCCGGCGTGCGGCTGGTGCCGCCCAACGCCTTGCCTGCGCTGTGGCACGGCCAGCGCGAAGGCGGGCTGCCGCGCCGCTTTGTCATCGTCGGTGCGGGCAAGACGGCGATGGACGCGGCTGTCTGGCTGATCAACGCCGGCGCCCACCCCGACAGCGTGCAATGGGTGATGCCGCGCGACTCGTGGCTGGTGAACCGCCTCACCACGCAGCCCGGCCCGGAGTTCTTCAAAGAGTCCATCGGCGGCCAGGCCGACCAGATGGAAGCCTTCGCCAAGGCCACGTCGATCGACGATCTGTTCCAGCGTCTGGAAGCCTTTGGGTCGGTGCTGCGTATCTACCCCGACCACACGCCCACGATGTTTCACCTGGCCACCGTGTCACCGGGCGAGGTCCAGGTGATGCAGCGCATTCGCGACCTGGTACGCCTGGGCCGAGTGCAGCGCCTGGCGCTCGATCACATGCAGCTTGAGCAGGGTCGTGTGCCTGTCGCGGCCGACACGCTTTTCATCGACTGCACCGCCTCGGCCGTCGAGCCAAGGCCCACGCAGCCGATCTTCCAAGGCGACAAGATCGTGCTGCAGTTGATGCGCCTGCCCTTGCCCACCTTCAGCTCGGCGCTCATCGCCTATGTGGAAGCGCACTACACAGACGACAACGAGAAGACCCGCCTGTGCAACCCGGTCCCCTTCCCCAACACCTTGCAGGACTACCCGCGCTCGATGATGGCCAGCATGATGAACCAGTTCCAGTGGTCGCAAGATAAGACACTGCGCCAGTGGATTCGTGACAGCCGGCTCGACGGCTACGGCAAGCTGATGACCGGCATCGCCCCGGAAGACACCGAGAAGCAGGCCATCCTGGCCCGCCTCAAAGAGCAGGCCAAGGCCGCGATGGCCAACTTTCCCAGATTGACGGCGGGCTAGGGCGAGCGTAAGACGCGGCGACGTGGCGGGCTCAGCCCGCGCAGCAACCCGTTGCCTTGGCTTGGCGAGATTTCTGCGCAGGCAGAGACAAGTCTTCCAGGATGGCGCAGTCGACGGCCGCGCCTCCAGCGCAGGCCGTGTCGCAGCTGCCGACGAAGCCAACGAGGCTGGCCTCCAGCTCCCGAAGCTGCTCAAGCTTGCGGCGAACCTCGACCAGGTGCAGGGCCGCAATCTCACGAACCTCGATGCACGGCCTGTCGGGTTCGTCGACGAGGCCGACCAGCTCTCGCACCTGATCGATGGAGAACCCGAAGTCGCGGCAGCGGCGAATGAACATGAGGCGCCGCAGGGCCGCCTGGCCGTAGTGGCGCTGGCCCGATCCGGTTCGGGCCGCTGGCGGCAGCAGCCCGATTTCTTCGTAGTACCGAATGGTGGGCACAGTGCAACCGGTTTGTTTCGCCACGGCGGCCCCGATGAAAAGACTCGATGCGTTCATCGCCAAGATGTTAGGGCCTGTTCACACGGAAGGAGCAACCGGCCCACAGCCGCACACCTTCTTGGGCACTTCGCACACTGCGCCGCATCCGGCAGTTGCCTGTGCGTTGCGAGCGGCACGCCGACGCCACCAAACCCACGCGCCGCCAGCCACCGCCAGCGCCAGCAACACGCCAGCCAATGGCAGGAGCTCGTCGGCACAGGCCAGCAGCGTGGCGCCGACAGCGGCGATTGCGGTCGACCCCGCAGCCAGCGCAACGGCGCCGCCCACAAGCGGCACTGCACAACACACGGCGCAGGCGGCCCCCACCCCCAAAGCTGCTTTCCAAGGTTTCATGTCGGGTCACTTCGATGCCTGGGCACAACGCCCACACCGACACGGTAAGACCTCAAGTGGCTTGAGGGTCAAGTGATCCAACGTCGAGGGGGGTCAAGCGTGTGCCGGCACCGGCCGCAGTTCGGCCCGCGCCTGCCGGATGACGGAGCGCGCGGCGGTCAGCGCCAGGATGCCCATGACGGCCGCCACTGCGAGGTCGGGCCAGGCGCTGCCGGTGCCGAAGACGCCCAGCGCCGCCGCCATCACCGCGAGGTTGCCGATGGCGTCGTTGCGGGTGCACAGCCACACCGAGCGCATGTTGGCGTCGCCTTCGCGAAAGGCGTAGAGCATTGCGGCGACCGACACGTTGGCCAGCAGCGCGAGCGCGCCGATCGCACCCATCGTCACCGGCTCGGGCACGGTGCCGGCGCTGGCCGACCACGCGGCCCGGCCGAGCACGAAGACACCGAAGGCGCCCATGGTCAGGCCCTTGAAGAGCGCGGCGCGCGATCGCCACGTGAGCGCCATGCCCAGCACCACCAGCGAGATGCCGTAGTTGGCCGCGTCGCCGAAAAAGTCGACGGCATCGGCGAGCAGCGAGACCGACCCCGCGCTCAGGCCACCGGCCAGCTCGATGGCGAACATGGCCGCATTGATGATCAGTGCCGCCCACAGCACGCGACGGTAGCGCGGGCCCTGGCTGGTGGGCGGAGGGGCGCAGCCGTGGCTGCAGCAGGAGTCGCTCATGACGGGCTTTCGGGTGAAGATGACGCATTGGAAACCCTGTAGCCACTCCAGAGTCAAGCGGATATGCTGATGTTGTGTTCAAAGAGACGGGGCGAGACCATGAAGATCGGCGAGTTGGGCGTGGCGGCGCAGACGCAGGTCGAGACGATCCGCTACTACGAACGCGAAGGCCTGCTGCCGCAGGCGCCGCGCAGTGAAGGCAACTACCGCATCTACGGGGCCGAGCACGTCGACCGACTGGCGTTCGTGCGGCATTGCCGCTCACTCGACATGACCCTGGACGAGATCCGCGTGCTGCTGCGTTTCAAGGACGACCCTCAGGCGGAGTGTGGCGAGGTCAACACCTTGCTCGACGAACACATCGGCCATGTGGCGACGCGCATCGGCGAGTTGAAGCAGTTGCAGAAGCAGCTCAAGTCATTGCGTGAGCAATGCGGCGGGGCGGCCGATACAGCCCACTGCGGCATCTTGAAGGGCCTCACGCAGTCGGCTCTGCCGACGGGCGGCAAACCTGCAAACGCGCATGTGCCCGGGGTTCACAAAAGCCGCCGTCTCGTGGGGCGAGCTTCGCCCCGCGAATGAGCCCGCGCTAAACCAGCTTGAGCTCCCGCGCGCGCACCAGCGCGCCCACCCGCGTGCCCACGCCCAGCTTGGCGAAGATGTTCTTCACATGCCACTTCACCGTGGTCATCGAGATCTGCGCTCGCGCGCTGATCTGTTGATTGGAAAGGCCCTGGGCCAGCAGCACCAGCACTTCCAGCTCGCGCGCGGTCAGCGCGTCGACCGCGTGCGCGGGTGCGCTCTGGCGGGCCTCGGCGCGGCCGAGTGCGGCGCCGAACACGCGCAACACACGCTCGGGCATCAGGCGGCGCATCTGCGGCACCTCCAGCGCAGCGATCAGCACCTGGTGAAAGCGCGGGTTGTCGTCGAACCAGCTGCGTGACGGCGCGTGGCCACGCGCGCGCATCAGCGACTGGTGCAGGCACTGCAAGGCCTCGTCGCGCGCGCCCGTTTCCCACAGGCTGCTGGCCAGAGCCGCTTCGACGGCATGCAGGCGCAGCACGTGGCCCGCAGCCTCGGCGCTGGCGCGCAACACCTGCAGGATGTCGAGCGCTTCGGCATGGCGTTGTTCATGCGAAAGCAGCGCGGCCCGGGTCATGCCGCGGCGTTCCCAGGCTTCGTCGTAAGGGCGTGGCGCCTGCCACTCGCAGGCATCGACCAGACCAAACTCCGCCGCCACGTCGCGCGCCCGCGCCGGCTCGCCCATCGCGAGCCACAACCGCACCTTGTCGAAACACACTTGCGCCGCAAAGCGCCGCTCGTGGCTGCCTTCCAGAATGCCGTGCAGGTAGTCGAGCAGCCGCATGGCGGCCTCGGGCTCGCGCTCGGCAGCGCGCACCCGTGCGAGCGTGCGGGTGGCGGCCGTCAGCGTCTCGTAGGTGCCGCCGGCCTCGACCACCGGCAGCAGCTCTTCGCACAAGGCGCGCGCTTCGGCCAGGCGGTTGGTTTCGTAGCGCAGCACCGCGAGTGCGGTCGCGCCATTGGCCCAGGCTGCATTGCGTGGGCCGTTGCGCAGGCCGGCCCACAGTTGCTCGACGCGGCGCGAGGCCGAGCCGAAGTCGCCCTTGGCGCGCTCCACCAAGGCGAGCACGCTGCTGGCATAACCCTCGCCGTAGGGGCTGATGGGCTGCAGGATTTCGCGCGCGCGCATGGCCAGGCGCCACGCTGCATCGAAGCGGTGGGCGCAGAACATCGCGTAGGCGCGGTTGACGAGGTAGAGGCCGCGCAGTTGCGCATCACCATCGGTTTCGTCTGCGGCGGGCGGCTCGTCGTTGAGCGCCTCGTACTCGCCGCTCAGGGCTTGCAAGATTTGCTGCAGCGTGCGCAAGTGGAAGCCCGAGGCCGTGCCGCCCTCGGACAGCCGCCGCAGCATGGCGTGGGCCTGGTCGAAACGGCGACACAAGGTCAGGCAGGTGGTGTAAGCCACGCCCAGCGCAGGCCGGGCCAGCATCTGCTCGGGCGGCAGCCGCTCGCACCACCGCACCACCTCGGCGATGTCGCCCGACTGTTGCCAGCGCAACGCGGCCCGCTCGACCAGCTCGGCACACCAATCCACTTCGCCCGACTTGAAGGCATGGGCCAGCGCTTCGGCAAAACGCAGTTGCCCGGCGTACCAGCGGCTGGCGCGTTCGTGCAGCGCGCGCTGGCGCGCCGGGTCGGCGGCGAGGCGGCTGCGCAGGAAACCATGGAACAGCGGGTGGTAGCGGAACGCAAGCCCGTGGCTGTCTTCCGCGATGACGAACAACTGGCCACGTTCGAGCTTTTCGAGCACGGCCTGCGAGCCTTCGCGGCCGAGCAGCGCGTCACACAGCTCGCCGGTCATTGCATCGACTAGGCCGGTCGAGACCAGGAAGTTTTGCAGTGGCGCATCTTGTTCGCTCAGCACTTCGCGTTCGAGGTAAGCGGCCATGTCGACGTGGCCGCCGTCGAAATCGGCGAGTGCGGCGTCGAGCTCTTTCGGTCGCGCCGCGGCCGCGAGCAGGCCGAGCTTCACGCCCGCTGTCCAGCCCTGCGTTGCTTCGACCAGCCGCTCGGCCTGGGCGCGGCTCAGCGTCGCGTCCATCAGCTTACGGCCGAGCTGCAGCACCTGGCCTGCGTCGAAAGCCAGGTCGCCGCCGTCGAGCGCCTCCAGCTGATCGCGCAGCCGCCACGCCGGCAGGTTCAGCGCCGGCAGGCAGCGCCCGGCCAGCACCCAGTGCACCCCCGGGGCCGAGGCGACCAGCAGCGCATCGAGCAGGCGCATGCAGGCGCTGTCTTGCGCCCAGTGCACGTCGTCCACCACGATCAGCAGGTCGCCACTGCGCTGCGCCAACAAGGTTGGCAGCGCCTGCACCGGCGCGGCAGGTGGCGCAGCGTCAGCTGCACTCAGGCTGGCCAGCAGGCGGGTCGCCAGCGCATCGGGCCCGGCCAGCGGCCCATCGAGCGTCAACCACGCTGCCACGCGCCGCTGCCGGCTGCGCCGAAACCACTGGGTGAGCAGCGTCGTCTTGCCCGAGCCGGCGGGCGCCGCCACCACCACCAAGCGCAGCTTGGAGGCAGCGTCGAGCCGCGCCATCAAGGCGGGGCGCGAAACGCTGGAAGGCGCAAGCAGCGGTGGCTCGGTCGTCGTGTCGGACATCGCGGGCGGCTTCTCGGGGAGGGTGAACCCTAGGCCAGCAAGCGCTGGGTGGGGTGGTTCCCCCGGAAGGCGCGCGAGTGTAGCTGCAGGCCCGTGTTGGTACTCCACCGCCCCCTCCCTGCGGAGGGGGCGCCACGCGAATGTGCTTCCTACGATGCCCTTCGCGAGCCGGTACCGTCTTCTTGAAACGACTGCCGGCCGCACACCCACAAAGAGAAAAGGAGACACCATGCACGAGCTTCCGATGCCCGACCGTCGCAGGCCCCTGGCCCGCCTGCTGCTGCCCCTGCTGGGCCTGGTCACGGCCCTGTTGTCGGCGCCGGCTGCGGCCCAGGCGCCCTCTTTCGCGCAGTTCGAGAGCGGCCCGGTGCGGCCAATGGCGATGTCGCCCGACCGCAGCCGGCTCTTCGTCGCCAACACGCCCAACAACACGCTCGACGTGTTCAACATCACCGGCGCCGCGCCGCAGCTGGTGGCGCGTGTGCCGGTCGGCCTGGAGCCAGTGGCCGTGGCCGCGCGCAACGGCAACGAGGTGTGGGTGGTGAACCACCTCTCCGACAGCGTGAGCGTGGTCGACCTGAGCGGCACGCCGCGCGTGGTGCGCACGCTGCTGGTGGGCGACGAGCCGCGCGACATCGTCTTCGCCGGCAACCCCGAGCGCGCCTTCATCACCACCGCCCACCGCGGCCAACACCGCACCGACCCGTCACTCTCCGGCGTGCCCGGTGCCGGTGACCCGCAACTCACCACGCCCAGCATCGGCCGCGCCGATGTGTGGGTGTTCAACACCAACAACCTGGGCACTGCCTTCGGCGGCCTGCCGCAGCGCATCATGAGCTTTTTCAGCGACACGCCGCGTGCGCTGGCGGTGAGCCCGGACCGCAGCACCGTCTATGTGGCGGCGTTCAAGTCGGGCAACCAGACCACCACCGTGCTGCAGCCGCTGGTGTGCCAGGGCTTCGTCTCGTGGCTGCCCTGCATCGGGCAGAACGGCAAGATCATGCCGGGCGGCAACCCCGGCCCCAAGACCAACTTCGAGGGCAAGAAGGCGCCCGAGGTGGGCTTGATCGTCAAGTTCAACAAGGCCACCGGCAAGTGGGAAGACGAGTTGCGCCGCAACTGGAACAACGCGGTGCAGTTCCGCCTGCCCGACCAGGACGTGTTCGCCGTCAACGCCAACACGCTCTCGCAGACGGCGGCGCACAGCGGTGTGGGCACGGTGCTGTTCAACATGGCCGTCAACCCGGTCAGCGGCAAGGTGTATGTGTCGAACACCGAGGCCATCAACGAAGCCCGCTTCGAAGGCCCGGGCACCTACGCCGGCCACACGGTGCAGGGCAAGCTGGCGCAAACGCGCATCACGGTGATCTCGGGTTCGACCGTGTCGCCGCGCCACCTCAACAAGCACATCGACTACAGCAAGCTGCCGAGCAACCCGAGCTTCGACTGGACGATGAAGCAGCACTCGCTGGCCATGCCGCTCGAGATGGCCGTCACCGGCGACGGCCGCACGCTTTATGTCGCAGCCTTCAGCTCCAGCCGCATCGGCGTGTTCGACACCGCCGAGCTCGAAAGCGACAGCTTCAACCCGCGCACCGCCAGCAGCCGCTACATCGAAGTGGGCGGTGGTGGTCCAAGCGGCCTGGTGCTCGACGAAGCACGCGGCCGGCTGTACGTCACCACACGTTTCGACAACGCGGTGAAGGTGGTTGACCTGGCCTCGCGCGCCACGCTGGTGTCGGTGGCGATGAAAAACCCCGAGCCCGCATCGGTCACCGCGGGTCGGCCCTTCTTGTATGACGCACGCCGCTTCTCGGCCAACGGCGAAGCCTCGTGCGCCAGCTGCCACACCTTCGGCGACATGGACGACCTGGCCTGGGACCTCGGCAACCCGGACGACCGGGTCACCCACAACCCGATCACCAAGAACCTGTCGTCGACGCTGGAAGTTGCGCTCGGCAAGCTGCTGTTCGGCGTGACCTCGCCCGTCAACGGCAGCGACAACGCCAACGAGTTCCACCCGATGAAGGGGCCGATGACCACACAGACGCTGCGCGGCATGCGCAACTCCGGCGCCATGCACTGGCGCGGCGACCGCGCGACCGGCATCTTCGGCAACAGCGGCACCGACAGCAACCTGTCGTTCAAGAACTTTGCCGTGGCTTTCGAAGGCCTGCTCGGCGGCACCGCACCCTTGAGCGAAGCCGAGATGCAGACGTTTGCCAACTTCCAGATGCCGGTGATGCTGCCGCCCAACCCGATCCGCAAGCTCGACAACTCGCTCACGGCATCACAACAGCGCGGCCACAACTTCTACACCGGCTCGCGCCCCTCCGACGGCATCGACGTCGGCCCACTCGGCGGCCTGATTCCGGGGCAGACGGCCTTCACCTGCGAAGGCTGCCACCGCCTCGACCCGGCGGCGGGCTTCTTCGGCACCGGCGGTCGCTCCAGCTTCGAGGGCATCACACAGATCGTGAAGATCCCGCAGCTGCGCAACATGTACCAGAAGGTCGGCATGTTCGGCTCGCCCAAGGTCGACTTCTTCCGCGCGCCCGACACCGGCTTCGTGGGCAACCAGGTGCGCGGTTTCGGCTTCGTGCACGACGGCGCGGTCGACACGCTGTTCCGCTTCTTCACGGCCAAGGTGTTCGACCCGCAGCTCACGGTGGGCTTCCCGCTCGTCAACCCCGACGGCACACGGCGCGACGTGGTCGACTTCATGATGGCCTTCGACAGCGACCTCGCACCCGTCGTGGGCCAGCAGGTCACGCTGACCGCCACCAACGCCGCCGCTGTGTCGGGCCGCATCAACCTGCTGCTGCAACGTGCACAAACGCCTTTCACCTCGAAGGAACTGGGCGGCGTGACCACCGAGTGCAGCCTGGTGGCGCGTGTGGTCGAAGGTGGTGTGTCGCGTGGCCTCGTCTTCAACCCCTCGGCAAACGCATTCGTCGCATCCGACGGCAGCCAGCGCAGCGATGCGGCCGTGCGCGCACTCGCCAGCGTGCCAGGCCAGGAAGTGACCTACACCTGCGCGCCGCCGGGCTCGGGCTCACGCATCGCGTTCGAATCCTGAGGAGGGGCGTTGGGGGCGGGCCGGGAAGTTGGCTGAAAATCGGGCTCCTACGGGAGCATCGATGCCCACTTCCAAAGCCCGCCCCGCTGCGGCATCCCCCACGCAGCACCCAGCCCGCGCGAGCCAAGACCCCGACTTGCTGCGCCGCCTGCTGCGCGCCAAAGATCGCATGGACGCCGCCTCGCACGAGGCCTGGCCGGTGCAGCGGCTGGCCGGCGTGAGCGGTGTTTCCGAAGCCCACTTCGCGCGTTCGTTCAAGCAGGCCTTCGGCACCCCGCCGCACCGCTACCTGCTCACGCGCCGCATCGAGCGGGCCAAGGCGCTGTTGCGCGACACCGACCTGCCCATCACCGAGATCGCCTTCCAGACCGGCTGGGAAAGCCTCGGCACCTTCGGGCGCACCTTCCGCGACATCACCGGCGACAACCCGGGCTCGGTGCGCTTGCTCGCGCGGGGCAGCCCGCACGAGTTGGGCCGCGTGCCGGCCTGCATCGTCAGCGCGGCCCACCGGCCCGATCTCACGACCGCAGTTTCGGAGAAGCGGCGCCGCGAGGCTGCCGGTATAAACGGCTCTGGCAAAAAGGAGCTGTGATGACCCAAGGTGTTCAAGTGGTTGGTTTGTACGTGCGCGATCAAGACGAAGCGCTCAACTTCTATGTCGAGAAGCTCGGATTTCGTGTCCACACGGAGGTGCGCAACGGTGACTACCGCTGGCTCACGGTGCAACACCCGGACCAGCCCTCGTTCCAGCTCGGCCTGTTCACCCCCGGCCCGCCGGTGCTCGACGCGGCCACGGCGCAAGCCCTGCGCGCGATCGTGGCCAAGGGTGCGATGCCGCCGCTGGTGTTGAGTGTGGACAACTGCCGCATGGCCTACGAGCAGATGCTCGCGCGCGGGGTCGAGTTCACGCAGGAGCCGACCGACCGCTACGGCAACGTCGACGCTGGCTTTCGTGACCCGTCGGGCAACGGCTGGAAGATGATCGAGTCAGGTCGCTGAGGAAGCCACATGACGAAACAAGCACCCATGAGCACCGAGTCTGCCTCTGCCCTGATCGACGAGAAGATCGCAGGCCTCGCCGACTGGCGCGGCGAGAGGCTCTCTCAGCTGCGTGAGCTGATCCAGGCGGCGGTTCCCGGTGTGGTCGAAGAGTGGAAGTGGGCGGTTCCAGTGTGGTCGCATCACGGGATCGTCTGCACCGGCGAGACCTACAAGAAGGTGGTGAAGATGACCTTCCCCAAGGGCGCCTCGCTGACCGACCCGTCGGGCCTCTTCAACTCCAGCCTCGAAGGCAAGGTGAGGCGCGCCATCGACTTCCATGAAGGCGACAAGCTCGACAAGAAGGCGCTCACGGCCCTCTTTCGTGCCGCGGCTGCGGCAAACAAGCCCTAGCCGACACGGTGTCGGCGCACGGGCACGCGCCGCCCCGTGGCTGCCAAGGCGCTCGGTGTGGCCTGTTTCACACACCCGTGCTCTTTCTGATTGAGCCGGGCCGGTGACCCGGGATACCCTTGCGCCGCTGCCGCTGAGGGGCAGCGATTTCTCATACCAAAGTAAATCAACCATCGGGAGGATCCATCTTGTTTCTGCGAACCATCGCGCTCGTGTCCGTCACACTGTTGCTTGGCGCCTGCGCAGCGCCCATGCGGGTCAGCATGCCCCCGGAACAACGCTCCAAGATCACCGAACTCAAGGCCCACGTGGTCGTGGTTCAAGACGAGGTGATCGCCGCGGTGCAGCCGTCCAACGTGAGCGTGGCCACCGGCGGCGGCCTGATCGGCGCCATGATCGACAGCTCGATCACGAACAAGCGCGTCAAGGAGTCACAGCAAGTGCTCGGGCCCTTCTACGCGTCGATCGAAGACGTGGACTACCGCAAGGAGCTCAACGAGACGATCCGGCGTGATCTGGCCGGCTACCCCATCAAGGTGGCCAAGGTCGACACCACGCCGCTTGCGCTCACCGACGCCCAACTCACGCAGCTGCGTGAAACGCTGCCCGCTGGCCAGGCCCTGCTGATCATCTACCCGCGCTACTTCCTGACCATGGACTTCCGCAGCCTCGACGCCGAGGCGGTGGTGAGCATCTGGGTCAAGGGCGGTGTGGAAAACAAGCCGGTGCAACGCGGGGTGCTGTACTACCAGTCGCAGCCCGTCGGGACGGGCGGCAAGGACTCGATCGTGAAATGGGGGGCGCAGAACGCAGCACTCTTTCGCAACACCCTGCGTGAGTCGATGGCCGAGATGGTTCGCCTGATCCTGCTCGACATCAAGCTCGCCGATGCACCCTCGGCCAAGCCTGAAGAGTTCAAGACCTACACCTTCAACACCGGCGCGTCGCAAGGCGAGATCAAGGGCCAGCCGCTGGGTGAAACAGCCACGCGCACCCTCGTGTTCGGGGCCGACAAGAAGCTCTACTCCTTGCCCAAGATCACCAACACCACCGCCGCCGCCGCCGGCCTGTGAGGAGGAACACCACCATGAAAAAAATCAACACCTTGTCGAAGATGATCGGCGCTGCGCTCCTGGGCTTGCCCCTGTTCGCCCACGCTCAGGCCGCAGCGCCCGCTGCCGGCCCCGCCCCGGTGGAAATGAAGTACGACTGGAGCGCTCGCGAAGTGCCGGCGCCGGCGGCGCTGACCGGCACCTGCCCGGTTCATGTGGTGCCGACCGAAGACGCACGCCAGAACAAGGAAACCCTGGGGGTCTCGATCGGCGGCCCGCTGCTGAGCGGTGACGCAAGCCGATGGGCGTCTGATGGCCTCGTCAACCTCAAGAGCTACGGTTTCGCGGTCGATGAAACCACCAGCACGGCCCCGCCCGCCCAGGGCATCACCATCAAGACCAGCCTCACCCGCGCCTACACCTGGCAGGTCGGCCTGAAGATCTTCAGCATGGTGGCCCTGAAGGCGCAGTTCATCGACAAGAACGGCGTGCTGCAAGAGAAGTACTACCGCGCCCACGGCGACAAGAC
>NZ_JANOCG010000248.1:0-3510 GCF_031412075.1 Rhizobacter sp. | reverse complement strand
CGCGGCGGCAACTTCGCCAAGACGATGCTGAGGCTGGCACAAGAGCGCGAGAAGCTCACCGTGATTGACGACCAGTTCGGCGCGCCCACCGGGGCCGAGTTGATCGCCGACGTGACGGCCCACGCCATCCGTCAGACCCTGCGCGACAACGCTTGCTGCGGCACATACCACCTTGCAGCCTCCGGCGAAACCACATGGAATGGCTACGCCCGCTTCGCGCTCGACACGGCTCACGCGCTCAAGCCCGACCTGGCGATCAAAGCCCAGGAAGTGGCGCCCGTGCCCACCAGCGCCTTCCCCACACCCGCTCGCAGGCCGATGAATTCGCGCCTGGACACCACGCGCCTGCGCCAGACCTTTGGCCTGACGATACCCAACTGGCAACACGGCGTGCGGCGTATGCTCGCCGAAATTTTGTGAGACAAGACACATGACACAACGCAAGGGCATCATCCTTGCCGGCGGCTCGGGCACCCGCCTCCACCCGGCCACGTTGGCCATCAGCAAACAGTTGCTGCCGGTGTACGACAAGCCGATGATCTATTACCCGTTGACCACGTTGATGCTCACCGGCATTCGTGACGTGTTGATCATCAGCACACCACAAGACACGCCGCGCTTTCAGCAACTGCTGGGCGACGGCAGCGCCTGGGGCATGAACCTGCAGTACGCCGTGCAACCCAGCCCCGACGGCTTGGCGCAGGCCTTCATCATCGGCGCCGACTTTGTGGGCAACAGCCCCAGCGCCCTGGTGCTTGGCGACAACATTTACTACGGCCACGACTTCACCACGCTGCTGGGCGACGCCGACAAACAGGCCAGCGGCGCCACCGTGTTCGCGTACCACGTGAACGACCCCGAACGCTACGGCGTGGTGGCCTTCGACGCACAAGGCAAAGCGCGCAGCATCGAAGAAAAGCCCGCCAAGCCGCAAAGCAACTACGCCGTGACCGGCCTGTATTTCTACGACCTGCAGGTTGTGGAAATCGCCAAGGCGATCAAGCCCAGCGCCCGCGGCGAACTCGAGATCACCGCCGTGAATCAGGCCTACCTGGACCTCGGTCAGCTCAACGTGCAGATCATGCAGCGCGGTTATGCGTGGCTGGACACCGGCACCCACGACAGCTTGCTCGAAGCCAGCCAGTTCATCGCCACGCTGGAACACCGTCAAGGCCTGAAGATCGCGTGCCCCGAAGAAATTTCATGGCGACATGGATGGATCGACAGCGCCAGGCTGGAGGCGCTGGCGCAACCCATGCTCAAGAACGGCTACGGCCAGTACTTGGTGCGTTTGCTGAAGGACCCGGTGCTCCGATGAAAGTCACACCCACCGCCATCCCCGACGTGCTGATCATCGAACCCAAGGTGTTCGGCGACGAGCGCGGGTTCTTCTTCGAGAGCTTCAACCAGAAGGCTTTCAACGAGGCCACAGGTCTTGATGTGAATTTCGTGCAGGACAACCACAGTCGTAGTGCCAAGGGGGTGTTGCGGGGGTTGCACTACCAGGTCCAACAACCACAAGGCAAGCTGGTGCGGGTGGTGCGCGGTGCAGTGTTTGATGTGGCGGTGGATATTCGCCAAGCCTCACCGACTTTGGGTAAGTGGGTAGGAGTGGAGCTCTCGGAAGAGAACCACAAACAGCTCTGGGTGCCACCGGGTTTTGCCCATGGCTTCTTGGTGCTGAGCGACTCGGCCGACTTTCTGTACAAGACGACCGACTACTACGCACCTGAGCACGAGCGCTGTATCGCTTGGAACGATCCGGGCATCGGTATCGAGTGGCCCGACGCGGGCATGGAGCCAACGCTCTCCGCAAAAGACCGCGACGGACAGCACCTGTCTCCCTCTACTGCGGTCATTGCCTGAGTCGCCGCCGACGCCGATCACAGCCTTCCCCACTACATGATTTCATTCCTTCACGCTGAGCCCCCTCACATCGTCGCGAACCATCGTCGCATCGATCTGACCATCCACGTTGACCCATCCGTCGTCGAAAGCCGGGAGAAAGGGCAATGAGGCAGGTGCTTGTCAGCGGCGGCAAAGTCCATCTGGAGGAAGTGCCCGCCCCATTGGTTGAAGCAGGCACCGTGCTCATTCGAATGGACCATTCGTGCATCTCCATCGGCACCGAGATGTCTGGCGTCAAGTCCTCCGGCGTGCCGCTGTGGAAACGGGCAATGCGGCAACCTCAGCATGTCAAGAAGGTTGTCGACATGCTGATGACCGACGGCTTGGCTCAGACGCGCAAGCTGGTGCAAGAGCGCCTGGCGGTTGAATTGCCCACAGGTTACTCAGGGGCCGGTGTCGTGCTGGAGGTTGGCGAAGACGTCGACGAGTTTGCTCCCGGCGACCGTGTCGCCTGCGCTGGCGCGCAGTGCGCATTTCACGCTGAAGTGGTCCGAGTCCCCAAGAACCTTGTGGTGGCCGTCCCCGATGCGGTCGGGTTGGACGTTGCTTCGTCAGTCGCACTGGGCGCCATTGCCATGCAAGGCGTTCGTCGGGCATCGCCAACGCTGGGGGAAACCTTCGTCGTCATCGGACTGGGCATCCTCGGCCAGCTCATCGTTCAGATGCTCAAGGCAAACGGCTGCCGCGTCATCGGAGTCGATCTCGACAGGTCCCGCATTGCACTAGCTGAAAGTCATGGAATGAGCTGGGGCGTGCACCCAGATGACGCTGACGACGTGGCTCAAGTGGCGCGGATCACCGGCGGAACCGGCGCCGATGGCGTCATCATCACCGCAGCCAGTCCGTCCGACGCCATCGTGTCGGCCTCCTTTCGCATGTGCCGCAAGAAGGCTCGCGTCGTCCTGGTGGGTGATGTGGGTCTGGACCTCCAGCGAGCCGACTTCTATGCCAAGGAACTGGACTTCCTGATCTCGAGTTCATACGGTCCCGGTCGGTACGACGCCAAATACGAAGAAGGCGGTCTCGACTACCCGGTGAGCTATGTGCGCTGGACCGAAGGCCGCAACATGCAGGAGTACCTGCGCCTGATAGGCGACGGCACCATAAATCTCAAGTCGCTGATAAGCGCCATTCATCCAATTGAACAGGTCGCTACCGCCTACCAATCTCTGCAGGAAAGCGCCGAAAAGCCACTGATGCTGCTGCTCTCTTACCCGCACAAGCAAGCCATTGCCACACGGCGCGTCATCCTCACCCCCGCCCATACGACAACCAGCGGCAGCCGCATTCGCCTCGCTCTCATCGGTGCTGGAGGTTTTGCCAAGGGAATGCACCTGCCCAACATCCTCGAGCTGCAATCTGACTTCCAATTGCGCGCAGTGGCCAGCCGGACCGGCCACAACGCCGCCACCACCGCCAAGCGCTTCAACGCCGAATACTGCACAACCGACTTCCATGAGGTTCTGCAAGACAGAGACATCGATGCAGTGATCATTGCCACTCGCCACGATTCACATGCCCCCATAGCGCTGGAGGCGCTGATAGCGGGAAAGCACGTTCTCCTTGAGAAGCCCCTGTCGCTGGACGAGGCTGGACTGTCGG
>NZ_JANOCG010000247.1:0-5838 GCF_031412075.1 Rhizobacter sp. | reverse complement strand
ATGAAGGGGTGGTCGCGCCGCTGAACTGGGACGGTGATGCCAAGCCATCGTCCTTCCACAACGGCCAGGTCACGACGACGCCCGGCTTCAAGCAGGCCTTCCGCCAGTTCGCCGAAGGCGGCTGGCAGGGCCTGCAGCACCCGGTCGAGTTCGGCGGCCAGGGCCTGCCCAAGACGATCGGCGCGGCCTGCATCGAGATGCTCAACAGCGCCAACATGAGCTTCGCGCTGTGCCCGCTGCTGACCGACGGCGCAATCGAAGCGCTGCTCACCGCCGGCTCACCCGAACAACAAACCACCTTCCTGCCCAACATGATCTCGGGCAAGTGGACCGGCACGATGAACCTCACCGAGCCGCAAGCGGGCTCCGACCTGGCCCTGGTGCGCACCCGCGCCGAGCCGCAGCCCGACGGCAGCTACAAGATCTTCGGCACCAAGATCTTCATCACCTATGGTGAGCACGACATGGCCGAGAACATCGTGCACCTGGTGCTGGCGCGCGTGGTCGGTGCGCCTGAAGGCGTGAAGGGCATCAGCCTTTTTGTCGTGCCCAAGTTCATGGTCAAGGCCGATGGCTCGCTGGGTGAACGCAACGATGCGCACTGCGTGAGCATCGAACACAAGCTGGGCATCAAGGCCAGCCCCACGGCCGTGCTGCAGTTCGGTGACCACGGTGGTGCCGTCGGCACGCTGGTGGGCCAGGAGAACCGCGGCCTCGAGTACATGTTCATCATGATGAACGCCGCGCGTTATGCGGTCGGCATCCAGGGCATCGCGGTGGCCGAGCGTTCGTACCAGAAGGCGGTGCAATACGCCAAAGACCGTGTGCAGTCGCGCCCCGTCGACGGGTCGATGACCACCAGCGCGCCCATCATTCACCACCCTGACGTGAAGCGCATGCTGATGACGATGCGCTCTCTGATCGAAGGTTGCCGCGCCATGAGCATCACGGCGGCTTCGGCTTACGACGCCGCGCATGCCCACCCGGATGCCGAGGTGCGCAAGCAGAACCAGGCCTTCTATGAGTTCATGGTGCCGCTGGTCAAGGGCTACAGCACAGAGATGAGCCTCGAAGTGACGAGCCTGGGTGTGCAGGTGCACGGCGGCATGGGCTTCATCGAAGAAACCGGCGCGGCGCAGCACTACCGCGACGCCAAGATCCTGACCATCTACGAAGGCACGACCGCCATCCAGGCCAACGACCTGGTGGGCCGCAAGACGGCGCGTGATGGTGGCCAGACGGCCAAGGGCATCGCCCAGCAGATCGCCGTCACCGAAGCCGAATTGGCCCAGCGCGACAGCGTTGCCGCTCGCTCGGTGCTCAAACGATTGAGCGCAGCGCGCGTGGCATTTGAGCAAGTGGTCGACTTTGTCGCCGCCGGCACCAAGGGCAACCCCAACGCGGTGTTCGCGGGTTCGGTGCCTTACCTGATGCTCGCTGGCAATGTGATGGCCGGCTGGCAACTCGCGCGCGCCTTGCTCGTGGCCGAGTCGCAACTGAAAGCAGGCGAGGGTGACGCCGCCTTCCTCACCGCCAAGGTGACGACCGCGCGCTTCTACGCCGATCACATCTTGAGCCGCGTGCCGGGTGTGCGCGATGCCATCGTCGAAGGCGCAGACAGCGTCACGGCGCTGGCACTCGACTCGTTCTGATTCCAACCGACAACAAATTCATCCGGAGACGTTTGTGGCCCTGCCTCCCGTTCTGCAAAACCTGCCGCTGCCGATCATCGGTTCACCGTTGTTCATCATCAGCAATCCCAAGCTTGTGATCGAGCAGTGCAAGGCCGGTGTGGTGGGCTCCATGCCGGCGCTGAACGCGCGCCCGGCCGAGCTGCTGGACGAGTGGCTGGCCGAGATCACCGAGACGCTCGCCGCCTACAACAAGGCCAACCCCGACAAACCGGCTGCGCCGTTTGCGATCAACCAGATCGTGCACAAGAGCAACGATCGGCTGGACCACGACATGGCGGTGTGCGCCAAGTACAAGGTGCCGATCATCATCACGTCACTGGGGGCGCGGGTCGAAGTCAACGACGCCGTGCACGCCTGGGGTGGCGTCGTGCTGCACGACATCATCAACAACAAGTTCGCCCACAAAGCGATCGAGAAGGGCGCTGACGGCCTGATCGCCGTGGCGGCGGGTGCCGGTGGCCATGCGGGCGTGAAGAGCCCGTTTGCCCTGATCCGCGAGATCCGCGAGTGGTTTGACGGCCCCCTGGCGCTGAGCGGTGCCATCGCCACCGGCGAGGCGGTGCTGGCGGCCCAGGCCATGGGCGCCGATTTCGGCTACATCGGCTCGGCTTTCATCGCGACCGAAGAAGCCCGCGCTGCCGATGGCTACAAGCAGGCCATCGTGGAAGGCAGCTCGGACGACATTGTCTACTCCAACCTCTTCACCGGCGTGCATGGCAACTACCTCGCGCCATCGATCCGCGCGGCAGGCCTCGACCCCGACAACCTCGAGGTCAGCGATGCCAGCAAAATGAGCTTTGGCACCGAGCGCGCCAAGCCCAAGGCCTGGAAGGACATCTGGGGCTCGGGCCAGGGCATTGGCGCCGTCAAGAAAGTGGTGCCGACCCGCGAACTGGTGCAACGCCTGCGCGACGAATACAACGCGGCGCGCAGCCGCCTGGGCCTGATCGCAGCCTGACGATTCAGCGCTGCGGCTCGACCGCGAGGTCGCAGTCGCAGCCCTTGCCCGCCGCGATCATGCGCAAGGCGAAGCGGGCCGCCAGTTGGGCCAGCCAGCGCGGCGCGACTAAACGCTGCGGCTCGCTCACCACGCCGCAGCGGTAGCGGTTTTCCTCGTCACTCCAGCTCAATGCAACGCAGGCGCCCGTGCGTTTGCGGCTGAGCAGCATGCCCACCGGGCAGGGCTCGACCGCACAGCACACGCCGCAGCCATTGCAGGGCTCGCCCCACCCGGGTTTGGGCGCGGCGGCGGGGTGGATGTGGATGGTCTGGCGCATGGGAACGAAGGGCACAGACGCTTGCCCTTGCCCGCATTGTGCGAACTCACTCGGTATTCAATCGAGCGAAGTAACTGCCGATAAACAACGGTGTTACAGTCGCGCGCAGACTTACACAGGTCCTTCCCGTCCCCTTGATCACAACGTCAAGGCGGGTCGCAATCCGCCAGTCGGTTCAGCCGTGTCGCGGAAGGTTTATCAACCCACTACAGCCCCGGAAACCGGAGCGAAAGGTGAGCGAAATGATGCAGGAATACAGGTCCAACTCGTACCTGTTCGGGGGCAACGCGCCCTATGTCGAAGAGATGTACGAGGCCTACCTCGACAACCCCGGCTCCGTGCCCGACAACTGGCGTTCGTATTTCGACGCCCTCCAGAACGTTCCCGCCACCGACGGCTCCGAGGCCCGCGATGTGGCCCACGCGCCGGTCGTTGAATCGTTTGCGCAGCGTGGCAAGGCCAATGCCTTCGCTGTCAAGGCCAGCGCCGCCGAACTGGCGGTGGCCCGCAAGCAGGTTCACGTCCAGTCGCTGATCGCGGCTTACCGTTCGCTCGGCGCCCGCTGGGCCGACCTCGACCCGCTCAAGCGCCAGGAGCGCCCGAAGATTCCCGAGCTGGAGCCGGCGTTTTATGACCTGAGCGAGTCCGACATGGACATCACGTTCAGCGCCACCAACACCTACTTCACCACCGCCGAGCAGCAAACGCTGCGCGAGATCTTGCAAGCGCTGCGTGAAACCTACTGCGGTTCGATCGGCGCCGAGTTCATGCACATCACCGAGCCCGCTGAAAAGCGCTGGTGGCAGCAGAAGCTCGAGGCCATTCGCTCCAAGCCGAACTTCAAGGCCGACGAGAAGAAGAACATTCTCGACCGCCTCACCGCGGCCGAAGGCCTTGAGCGCTACCTTCACACCAAATACGTCGGCCAGAAGCGCTTCTCGCTCGAAGGCGGCGAAAGTTTCATCGCCTCGATGGACGAGGTGGTGCAGCGCTCCGGCATCAAGGGCGTGCAGGAGATCGTGATCGGGATGGCCCACCGTGGCCGCTTGAACGTGCTGGTCAACACGCTGGGCAAGGCGCCCGCCGACCTGTTCTCGGAGTTCGACCACACCGCACCCGAGAACCTGCCGTCCGGTGACGTGAAGTACCACCAGGGTTTCTCCAGCGATGTGACGACCGACGGTGGCCCGGTTCACCTGAGCCTGTCGTTCAACCCCTCGCACCTGGAGATCGTGAACCCGGTGGTCGAAGGCTCGGTCAAGGCCCGCCTGGACCGCCGTGGTGACAAGACCGGCGACACCGTGTTGCCCGTGCTGGTGCACGGCGACGCGGCTTTCGCCGGCCAGGGTGTGGTGATGGAGACGCTGGCGCTGGCCCAAACGCGCGGTTACTACACCGGCGGCACGCTGCACCTTGTCATCAACAACCAGATCGGCTTCACCACCAGCGACCCGCGTGACTCGCGCTCCACGCTGTATTGCACCGACGTGGTCAAGATGATCGAAGCGCCGGTGCTGCACGTGAACGGCGACGACCCCGAGGCCGTGGTGCTGTGCACCCAGCTCGCGCTCGACTACCGGCAAGAGTTCAACAAGGACGTGGTGGTCGACATCGTCTGCTTCCGCAAGCTGGGCCACAACGAGCAGGACACGCCCTCGCTGACCCAGCCGCTGATGTACAAGAAGATCGGCCAGCACCCCGGCACCCGCAAGCTTTACGGCGACAAGCTGGTGGCGCAAAACGTGCTGCCGCCCGAGGGCCCGGACGAGATGGTCAAGGCCTTCCGCGCGGCCATGGACGCTGGCAAGCACACCGTCGACCCGGTGCTGACCAACTACAAGAGCAAGTACGCCGTCGACTGGTCGCCCTTCCTTAACAAGAAGTGGACCGACTCGGCCGACACCGCGCTGCCGCTGAGCGAAATCAAGCGACTTGCCGAGCGCATCACATCGTTGCCGCCCAACTTCAAGGCCCACCCACTGGTCGAGAAGGTGCTGGCCGACCGGGCCGCCATGGGCCGTGGCGAGATCAATGTTGACTGGGGCATGGCCGAGCACTTCGCCTACGCCTCGCTGGTGGCCAGTGGCTACCCGGTGCGTTTGTCGGGCGAAGACTGCGGCCGTGGCACCTTCACCCACCGCCACTCGGTGCTGCACGACCAGAATCGCGAGAAGTGGGACGAAGGCACCTGGACGCCGCTCGAACACATCGCCGAAAGCCAGGCGCCGTTCGTGGTGATCGACTCGCTGCTGTCCGAAGAAGCGGTGCTCGGCTTCGAATACGGCTATGCCGGCTCCGACCCCAACACCCTGGTGATCTGGGAGGCGCAGTTCGGTGACTTCGTCAACGGTGCGCAGGTTGTGATCGACCAGTTCATCGCCTCGGGCGAAGTGAAATGGGGCCGTGCCAATGGCCTCACGCTGATGCTGCCGCACGGCTACGAAGGCCAGGGCCCCGAGCACTCGTCGGCACGCCTCGAGCGCTTCATGCAGTTGGCCGCCGACAACAACATGCAGATCGTGCAGCCCACCTCGGCCAGCCAGATCTTCCACCTGCTGCGCCGGCAGATGGTGCGCATGTTCCGCAAACCCCTGGTCATCATGACGCCCAAGTCGCTGCTGCGGGCCAAGGATGCATCGTCGCCCCTTGCCGAGTTCACCAAGGGTGAGTTCCGTACCGTGATCGGCCCGGGCCGCGAGGAGATCGACAACGACAAGGTCAAGCGCGTGATCGCCTGCTCGGGCAAGGTGGCCTACGACCTGATCAAGCGGCGTGACGAGAAGAAGGCCTGGGACACCGTCATCGTGCGTGTGGAGCAGCTCTATCCCTTCCCGCACAAGGCGTTTGCCACCGAGCTGAAGAAGTTT
>NZ_JANOCG010000246.1:0-1766 GCF_031412075.1 Rhizobacter sp. | reverse complement strand
GCCTGGCGATGATCTGTTCGGCGTCCAGCACGGCGCCTTGTCTGGCAGTAACGATGGCCACGCCGACTTCACCAAAATCCGGGTGCGGCACACCCACCAGCGCACTCTCCAGCACACCCGGCATGTCGTTGATATAGCCCTCGATCTCGGCCGGGTACACGTTGTAGCCACCGCTGATGATCAGGTCCTTGCTGCGCCCGACGATGGTCACGCGGCCATCGGCTTCGATCTTTCCGACATCACCGGTCTTGAACCAGCCGTCGCTGGTGAACTCTTCCGCGGTCTTCTCCGGCATGCGCCAGTAGCCCTTGAAAATGTTGGGGCCCTTGACCTCGATGTTGCCGATTTCTCCGGCCGGCATCGCGGTGCCACCCTCCCCGCTCACCCGCACGCCAACGCCGGGCAGCGCAAAGCCCACGGTGCCACCCCGGCGTTGCCCGTCCTGTGGGAGGTAGGGGTTGGAGGTGAGCATGACGGTCTCGCTCATGCCGTAGCGCTCGAGGATGGTGTGGCCCGTGCGGTCCTGCCATTCGTTGAAAGTCTCCAGCAGGAGCGGCGCCGAGCCCGAGACGAACAAGCGCATCTTGCGCACCGCCTCCAGACGCAGCGCCGGCTCGGCCAGCATGCGCACGTAGAGCGTCGGTACGCCCATGAACACCGTGGCCTCGGCCATCTTGCGGATCGCGAGCTGGGGATCGAAGCGTTGCAACCAGATCATCTTGCTGCCGTTGAGCAGCGCGCCGTGCAGGGCCACGAACAGGCCGTGCACATGGAAAATCGGCAATGCATGGATCAGCACGTCTCCGCGCTTCCAGCCCCAATAGTCCTTGAGAACCCGGGCGTTGGACAGCAGGTTGCCGTGCGTCAGCATCGCGCCCTTGCTGCGGCCGGTCGTGCCGCTGGTGTAGAGGATGGCGGCCAGGTCGCCCTCGGCCACGGGAGCAATCTCATGCTGGTCGCTGCAATGGGCGGCGCGCGACAACAGCGAGCCGGTGCGGTCGTCGTTGAGCGTGAACACATGGCGGGTGCCCGCCTTGAATGCGATCTTGCTGACCCAGCCGAAATTCTTCGCGCTGCACACCACGACTGCCGGCTCGGCGTTGCCGACGAAGTACTCGATCTCCGCGCTTTGGTAAGCGGTGTTGAGAGGGAGGAAGACATAACCCGCACGGAGTGTGGCGAGGTACAGCATCATCGCCTCGACCGATTTTTCCACCTGCACCGCGATGCGCGCGCCTGCCGGCAGGTCCAGCGACAACAGAAGGTTGGCCATCATCGCGGTGGCCCGCTCGAGGTCGCGCCAGGAGTAGATGAGGGCGTTGTCTGTTTCAACCGCGGCTTGGTCGAGGTCGGAGGGAAAGGCGGCGCGCAGCGCAGCAAACAGGTTCTGGTTTTTCATGGGAGTCAGGTGGCGGGTCAGAAGCGGGCAGGACGCTTTTCGATGAATGCGGCAATGCCTTCGCGGTGCTCCGCGCTATCGGCATAGCGGTAGGCCGCGGGAGGGGTTTCGGTCGTGGGGTGAAGCGCGCGCAGCGCCTGCTTGTTCAGGCGTGCAGCTTGCGGGGACAACGCGGCGATGCGCTGCGCGGCGGCCACGGCTTGCGCAGCAACGTTGCCATCGGCGACGACGCGGTTGACGAACCCGCGTGCTTTCATTTCAGGCGCGGACATGACGGCCGCCTCCAGCAGCATTTCGCGTGCTGTCAGTTCGCCGGCAGCGCGTGCCACGACTTGCGCCTCACGCGGCGCCATCGGGAAGCCGAGCC
>NZ_JANOCG010000245.1:0-7765 GCF_031412075.1 Rhizobacter sp. | reverse complement strand
TTTTGCGAGCGCTGATGTTCAAGCGGCCATCATTGTCGCGTGCAACGGAATCACCAAGTACGTCACCGAGAGGTATTCGAAATGACCACTTCAACCCGTAGCCAAACCATTGTCCTGCGCTCCATCGTCGAGTCCAAGGTTGGGGCAGCCGTCAAAGTGCACCGCATAGAGCTGACTCAAGCAGGGACGTCGATGTTGACGACGGCTGCGAACGGAATCGCACAGCTAGTGCCGCATGGCGACAAAAGTGCTACTTCCCCCGCCGTCCATCGTGAGAGAGTTCGTGGGTAGTTTCAGGGTGCATGCCGCAGTTCTGTCGGCTGTGTCATGAGGCGTGCAACAGCTCCTTAAGCGACCGGATGCAGTAGCGGGCCGTTGATAGCCCCCCATGCCGCACTAGATGGCATGCCTGCATGCCATAAGCCAGTGGACCTTCGACGTCAGCTGCCAGCGTGTCGCCCACCATGAGCACATCCTCCGGCGGAAGCCCTAGCTCAGCGCAGACGGCTGCATAGAACGCCGCCTGCGGCTTCACAGCTTCCGCTACAAAGCTGAAGCCGTACACGTCCATCTGGGGCAGCAGGAGCCGTGCGGGTACGGCGTACGGCGATGCCAAATTCGAGCAGAGGGCCAACTTGAGCCCGCGCGCGCGAAGTGCGCTGAGCGTTGGAACCGCGTCGTCAAATGCACGCACGCTAGCTAGTTCGGCGAAAAGATCTGTCTCCAGCTGCGCCAGCCGTGTGGCGGAAAGCTGGCCGCCAAGCGCTGCTGCCATACCAGCCAGTCCCGCGTCGACGGTCATGATGGTTGCTGCATCGTCAGTGCGTGGCGCACGTCCGCCCTCGCGCAGCTGGTCGAGTAATTGCCGGTAGGGACGGCGAGGCTCCTCAATTGAGAGCAGCGTTCCATACAGATCGAAAACTACCGCTTTGACGCGGCTCACGACCAAGTCTGCGGACAACACCGTTTTAATCTCGGCCAAGAGTAGGTCTCTCAGCGTTCACATCGACTAGAACCAGCCGCCGCGGCAGGTCCCGGTCGAGTAGTGCTGACTCGTGTCGCGTTGATGCAGCCGTGGGGACCCTCTTCAGAGGTATTGGTCTCTGGGCAATGAACTTGAAGAATCTGCGCATGATCCATGAACTGAAAAGCCGAAGAGGGTCCGATCCGAGACTTGCAAACATTGATTCAACTTGGCTGGAAGGTCTCGGTGCGTACAAGGCACGGCGTGATCTCCTGACCCTAGGCTACACCAGTCGGCCACAACTCCTTGCTGCACTAGCGAGTGGAGAGTTGTCGGTGGCTACTCCAAATATGGGGCCGCGTGTCATTCAGACCATCTGTGCTTGGCTTGAAATCCCTGTTCCTTCTCTCAAGCGTGTCGAACCAAGACCACCGTCCCAGAAGGCAATCGAAAGCGCGCGGCGCATCTTGAACCGGGCTGGATTCACGGTTTTGGAGCCGAACCAGAGCAACAGTGAGCAACTCAACAACGTGCGTTTAGGGGCCGCTTCGAAAGCATGCGGAGACAGCGCGACCGTTCTCTCGTGCGATGCGAATACCTTGATCGGCGCTGCTCCATAACCCCCTGGGTATCTATCGTGGTGACTTTCAAGCGTTCAGATCGCACTGCGTATTCCGGACCAAAAGCGCCACCCGTTCCGAGTCAAACCCGCCACTCATTCCGGTTCAATCCGCTGGCCGTTTCGGATTGACTCCGTCAGGTCACCTACGAGCGAAGTCGAACTATGAAGCTCGCTATTTCTTGCCGTCTTACCGGGCTTGCCCCCTGGCGCGCTCAGCCAATTGCTGTAGTTCCGAACTGGTCAACGCCTTCAAAAACTCAACCAACTCCGCGCGCTCAGCGCCCGTGAGAACTAGCGCCCGCCCGGATTGCTGTCCACGGTAATGAACCTCGCGGGCAACCGCGTCTTCCAGTGTCGCCACGCTACCGTCGTGCATGTACGGTGCCGTCACCGCTACGTTGTACAGGCTGGGCGTTCGGTACGCGCCGATGTCGCGCGGGTCTTTCGTGATCACGAAGCGCCCTAGCGCGGCCAGATCCCGATCGCTGGTGAGCAGCGCTACCGAGGTCTCAGGCGTTTCGCGCGAGACTCGACGAACGAGAGCCGGCAGCCGTTCCGCCACCTCTTCCAGGCCAACCCCGATTGCATGGAACTTCCCGTCCGTGAGGGGCGCCGTGCGTTTCTCAACCAAGTGGCAACTGCTGCATCGGCCGCGACCCACAAACAACGTGTAGCCCCGTTGCGCTGCCGCACTGAGGCGAGACGTTTCAACGCCTGCGAAGTGCTCTTCAAACGCACTGCGACCAGCCTGCAAGCTGCGCTGAAACGCCGCCAGGGCCGCAAACACCCGCGAGGTCTCAATGGCCGACTGATCGAAGGCTTGCCTGAATGCCGCTTCGTACGTCGGATCGGCTTGGAGGCGCTGAGTCAGTTCGGCATGAGAGCCCAAGCCATGCTCGGCCGCGTTGATGAACGGGTCAGCTGCCTGACTTTCCAGAGTGTCGCGCCGCCCATCCCAGAACAGCGCCCCTTGTGCACTCACATTGATGAGTGAGGGTGTGTTGCGAAAACCCTTCGCCCCCCGTACCCCTTCGGCCGTGGCCTTGCCATCCGAGAACGCTTGTTCGGGAATGTGGCAGCTGGCGCAGCTGATGCTGCCGTCCGCGCTGAGCCGTCGATCAAAGAAGAGCTTGGCGCCGAGCCGCTGAACCGCGTCACCTTGCTCAGGTAGCTCGACCGCAGCGGCCGCGAAGGCCGTTGCGACCGCGGTAGCAACGAGGCACGCTCGTAGCGACCTCACAACAAGCCGCTGCAGATGCTGGCCATGGCTCACTTGTACCCCTCCCTCGGCGACAACCGTGATGGCGCGCTCAACCGTTTTCCCCATCAAAGCAGACTCGCATGCATCGGCTGTGACAGTCCGGCCGGCTGACAAGCCTTGACCCGATTCACAGCACCACACCAGACCTGCCCATTCGGGCCATGGCACGCACCCCAACCGTCACGGCGCTTTCGTCAAGCGCAAGCACATTGAACCAATTCAAGCTGGCTCCCAAAACCTGGGGAAGACCGGCCGAGCAGCCCGCGCTGAGACAGCACAGCCCGGGCTTTCTCAACTCAGGGAGGAGCCTCGCCCATGGCGAAGTACGGCATGACGCTGCGTATGCGTCGGTGGATTCATGGGCTGCTTGCGCTCGCAACGCTGATTGCCTGCCCTGCACATCTGAGCGCCGCAGACATCAGCTACGGCTATGACGAGGCGGGGCGCCTGGTCCAGGTCCAGACCCCCACCGGAAGCGCCCATTACCGGTATGACGTGGCAGGCAACCTCATCGCCGTGCAGCGGCCGAGCGCTGGCACGGTGGCGATTGCCGAGTTCTCCCCCAACGCCGGGCCCACGGGCACGCAGGTCACGATCACGGGCAGCGGGTTCTCGGTAACCCCAGCCGCCAACGTAGTGCGTTTCAACGGCACCACGGCAAGCGTCATTTCTGCAAGCAGCTCCAGCCTCACCGTTGTGCTTCCAGCTGGCGCCACCACGGGAGCGATCTCCGTCACGGTTGCGGCAAGCACGGCCACCAGCGCCGAGAGCTTTGTCGTGACCGTAGCAACGCCTAACGCCTCGCCGGTCATCACCTCAATGAGTGCCTCGCTGGCTGGCGTCGGCGACACCGTCACCCTCACGGGCTCCGGCTTCGTCGGAACGGGGTCAGCTATCTGGGTTCGAGTCAATGGCGTCAATGCACCCCTTCTCAGCGTTACCTCGACACAGATCACCTTCACCGTTCCCACCGGTGCTACTTCCGGCCTGGTGACTGTGGGGACGCGCAATGGCAGCAGCATTGGCGCCACGACGCTTCTCGTGCCCCCCGCAGGTTCAACGGTTGCTCAAATCGGCGCCACAGGAAACATCGCCGTCGACGGTTCGCAACAGACAATGGCCGTTCCGACGACTCGCAAAGGACTGTTCGCATTTGCGGGAACGATGGGTAACCGCATCGGACTGGGAGTCAGTGCACTGACCACCACTCCCAGTGGGCAAGGAGTGACCATTCACGTGTATCGCCCCGACGGCGTGCAACTCACCACTTGCTTGATGTCTGCAGCACCCGGTGGCAGCTGCAACCTGCCGGTGTTGACGGCCTCGGGCACCTACACCGTGCTCGTTACTCCAAATACCGGCGCTGCAGCAACTTTCGGCATGACGCTGTCCAACGACCTGGCTGGCACGCTGGTGTCCAACGGGGCAGCACAGACCTTCGCCACTGCCCGAGTGGGTCAGAACGCGCGCTACACCTTCAGCGGCGTGGCGGGGCAGAACATGTCGGTGATGTGGAGCGGGGCTACCTTCGCGGGTATCTGGAGCTTCTTGCACGTTTATCAGCCAGACGGCACGCAGCTGAGCAACGCTGCTTTCTCCGCAGACACCGGCTACGAGAGGGTCAGCGGCTCGCTCGACCTTGTCAACCTACCGACCACCGGCACCTACACCGTCTTCGTCGATCCATTCGGCACCAGCACCGGGCAAGTGGCTGTGGCGGTGGCATCGTTGACCAATCCATCGGTCGCGCTCACCGTGGACGGCGCTTCGATGCCCATCGCGCTAGCCGTTGGCCAGAACGGCGACTACACCTTCACCGGCACAACCGGCCAGCGCCTGGGTCTGGGTGTTAGTGCGTTGAGCACCGCCCCAACTGGCGGTACCGTCAGCATCCAGGTGCTTCGACCCGACGGGGCGGTGCTGACGTACTGCTCCAGCTTCACCGCGGCCGGGGGAAACTGCAACTTGGAGGCCCTGCCGGTCAGTGGCCAGTACACCTTGCGCGTCGATCCACAGGGCGCGGTGGCCGCGAATCTCACGCTCACCCTGTCCAACGACCTGGCCGGCACCATTGTGCCCAACGGCTCGGCCCTTACCTTCGCCACCCCCCGTGTCGGTCAAAACGCGCGCTACACATTCAGCGGCACGGCAGGCCAGAACATGTCGGTGCTGTGGAGCGGCGTCACCTTCCCGGGCACCTGGAGCTATCTGCGCGTCTACCGCCCCGATGGCACGGAGTGGTCCAATGCCTATTTCTCTGGGGACACGGATCAAGGCCGCGTGAGCGGCACCCTTGACCTCGCCAATCTGCCCGTCACCGGCACCTACACGGTCTTCATCGATCCTGTCGGCGAAAGTCTCGGCCGGGTGGAGCTGGCTCTGCTGGCCAACGCCTCGGTGGCGCTCGCAGTCGATGGGGCTCCCACACCAGCTACGCTGGCCGCTGGCCAGGACGGCGACTACCCCTTCACCGGCAGCACGGGCCAGCGCCTGAGCCTGGGTGTCAGTGCGGTGAGCACCAGCCCTCCAGGGGGTACGGTCAACATTCAGTTGCTGCGGCCCGATGGCACGCTCCTCTGGACTTGCCCCAGCTTCACATCCACCGGCAGTTGCAACTTGCCGGCCCTGCCTGTCAGCGGGCAGTACATCCTGCGGGTCAACCCACAGGGAACCGCGGCGGCCAATCTCACACTGACTCTGTCCAACGATGTGGCCGGCGATCTCGTCCCCAACGGCGCTGCGCTCACTTTCGCTACGGCCCGTGTGGGCCAGAACGCGCGCTACACCTTCAACGGCACGGCGGGCCAGAACATGTCGCTGCTGTGGAGCGGCGCCACCTTCCCCGGCGCCTGGACCCGCTTGTATGTCTACCGTCCCAACGGCACGGAACTGACCCGCGCTGACTTCACGAGTGAAACGACCTACCCTGGTTACTCCAGCGGCACCATCGACCTGATCAATCTGTCTGTGACCGGTAGCTACACCGTGTTCATCGCTCCCGCTGGAGCCAGCACCGGCCAAGTGACCGTGTCACTGCTGGCCAACCCTTCGGTCACGCTGGCGGTGGACGGCACACCCACGCAAGCCACGCTCGCAGCCGGCCAGAACGGCGACTACAGCTTCACCGGCACCGCAGGCCAACGTCTGGGGCTGGGCATCAGTGCGTTGAGCACCACCCCGACCGCCGGCTTGGTCAACATTCAGGTGCTGCGAAACGATGGAACGCTGCTCACGGACTGCCTCAACTTCACGTCCGCCGGAGGCAAATGCAAACTGGCCGCGCTGCCGGTCAGCGGTCAGTACACCGTTCGGGTGAATCCACTGAGCACCGTGGCGGCCAATCTCACGCTGACTTTGTCCAACGACATGGCCGGCTCGATCGTCCCCAACGGTACGGCCCTAACCTTCGCCACCTCTCGCGTGGGCCAGAACGGGCGCTACACAGTGAACGGAACCGCGGGCCAGAACCTGACGCTGCTGTGGAGTGGTGCCACATTCGCGGGCGGGCTGTATGTTTACCGACCAGACGGCAGCTCCTTGATCAACACGGGCTTCAATAGCGCCCCCGCCTACTCCAGCGGATCGCTCGACCTCGTCAACCTGCCCGTGACGGGCGCTTACACCGTCCTCGTCGATCCCGGTGGAACCAGCACAGGTCAGGTGAATATGTCACTGCTGAGCAACGCATCAGCAACGCTCGCCATTGACGGCACTCCCACGTCAGTCGCACTCACCGCCGGACAGAATGGCGATTACGTCTTCAATGGCACCGCAGGGCAACGCCTGGGCTTGGGCATCAGTTCGCTGAGCACGACACCCGGCGCAGGCTCGGTACGGATTGACGTGTTCCGCCCTGACCGCACGCTGTTGACCTCCTGTTCTGGCTTTTCCTCCGGCGGGGGAAATTGCAACCTAGAGGCTCTGCCCGTGGCCGGTCAGTACACCGTGCGGGTCAATCCGCAGGGCATGGTGGCAGCCAACCTTGTGCTGACTTTGTCCAACGATGTGGCGGGCACGCTCTTGCCCAACGGTGCGGCCTTCACCTTCGCCACGACCCGCGTAGGCCAGAACGCGCGCTATTCCCTCAGCGGTACCGCCGGCCAGAACCTGTCGCTGCGGTGGAGCGGCACCACCTTCCCGGGCACGTGGAGCCGTCTCAACGTTTACGGTCCCGATGGCTGGCTGTTGAGCGGCACCAACATCACTGGCGACCCGGCCTCCGCGTATGGCAGCGGCACCCTCGATCTCGTCAACCTGCCCACCACCGGCACCTACACCGTCTTCGTTGACCCCTTCGACACCAGCACCGGACAGGTCACCGTGTCACTGCTGTCCTACGCCTCGGCCACGCTCGTGGTCGACGGCGCGCCCACGCTGGTCACGCTCGCCGCTGGACAGAAAGGCGATTACGCATTTAGTGGCACTGTTGGGCAACGCCTCGGCCTGGGCATCAGCGAGCAGAGCACCACCCCAAGCGCACAAAGCGTTGCCATCCAAGTGCTGCGCCCCAACGGCACAGTGCTGGTTGACTGCTTCAGCTTCGGATCTGAGGGACAGAATTGCAACCTGCCTGCACTGCCGGTCGTTGGGCAGTACACCGTGCGCGTTAATCCGAGTTTGGACAACTCGTGGCAGTTGCCGGCCGCCAACCTCACACTCACCTTGTCCAACGATGTGGCAGGTACTCTCGTCGCTAACGGCGCGCCTCTGACATTTGCCACCTCCCGGGTAGGCCAAAACGCGCGCTATATCCTGAACGGCACTGCCGGTCAGAACCTGTCGCTGCTCTGGAGTGGAGCCACATTCCCAGGCTCATATAGCAATCTGGTCGTCTACCGCCCCGATGGCACGCAGTTGAGCGACGCCCGCTTCTCCGGCGATCTGGTTATCCCAAGCGACGCCAACGGCACTCTCACCC
>NZ_JANOCG010000244.1:0-12264 GCF_031412075.1 Rhizobacter sp. | reverse complement strand
GACGGCTGCTCCCAGGCGGCTTCGGTGATGACCGCCTGCGGAACATGGCCACCGCGATGCAAAAAGGCCGAGCAGAGGTGGTCGCCTTCGATCCATACCTCGCCGAGCTTGCGGTACGCGCCAGGGTCGGCTGCCAGCTTGCGCAGCCGCACCAGCAGAGGGTTGTCGCGTGAACTGATCGCCTTGACCGTGGCCAACTCAGCCGCCCCCCAGCGCCTCACGCACCGGGCCGAAAGAGCGACGGTGCTGCGAGCAGGCACCGTGCTCGCGCAAGGCCGCCAGGTGCTCGGGTGTCGGGTAACCCTTGTGCCCATCGAATCCGTACAGCGGATGTTGCTCGTGCAAGGCCAAGCAAAGGCGGTCGCGGTAGACCTTGGCGAGGATGGACGCCGCAGAGATCGCCTTCACCTTGGCGTCACCCTTCACGATGGCTTCAGCCGCGATCTTCAGCACCGGCAGGCGGTTGCCATCGACCAGCACCTTGCCTGGTTTCAGGCGCAAGCCCTCCACCGCACGGCGCATGGCCAGCATGGTGGCTTGCAGGATGTTGAGCGAATCGATCTCTTCCACCGAGGCTTCGGCGACGGCGCAGCACAAGGCCTTGGCGCGGATCTCGTCGTAAAGCCGTTCGCGCTGGGCGGGCGACAACTTCTTGGAGTCTTTCAAGCCCTTGATCGGCTTCAGATCGTCGAGGATCACTGCCGCGGCCACCACCGGCCCCGCAAGCGGGCCGCGGCCGGCCTCGTCAACGCCGGCGATCAAACCGATGGCATCGAAGTGCAGGCCCAGTTGCTCAGGCGTTGAGGATTTTCTCGATGGCATCGGTGGCAGCTTGGGCGGTGTTGCAGCGCAGTTGCTGGTGCAGGGTGTGGAAACGTTCGCCAAGGGCGGCGCAGGCCTCGCGATTGTCCAACCAGTTGAATGCGGCCTGCGCCAGTTTTTTCGGCGAAGCGTTTTCCTGCAGCAGCTCGGGCACCGCAAACTCGCCCAGCAGGATGTTGGGCAAGCCCACCCACGGCTGGTAAGCCATGCGTTTCATCAGCTGCCAACTGAGCCAGTTCATCGAATAGGCGATGACCATGGGGCGTTTGAACAGAGCAGCCTCCAGCGTGGCGGTGCCGCTCGCAATCAGTGTCACGTCGCAGGCGGCGAGCGCTTCGTGCGACTGGCCGTTGAGCAGAGTGACCTGCGCCGTTGGGGCATGCTGGGCCAGCATCGGCTCGACCAGGGCCCGCAGGCCTGGCACCACCGGCAAGATGAAACGCAGGCTGGGCCGCTCACGTTTCATCAGCTCGGCCGCAGCCAACAGCCGAGGCGCGATGTACTCGATCTCGGAGCGCCGGCTGCCGGGCAACAAGGCCACCACCTGCACATCGGCCGCGAGGCCCAGTTTCTGGCGGCTCGCCTCACGCGGCACCTCCAGCGGAATGGCATCGGCCAACGGGTGGCCAACGTAGCTGGCCGCAATGCCGTGCTTCGCATAGATCGCCGGCTCGAACGGGAAGATGCACAACACATGGTCGGCCGCCGCACGGATCTTCTCGATGCGCTTGCCGCGCCAGGCCCAGATCGACGGGCTGATGAAATGGATGGTCTTGAGGCCTTGCGCCTTGAGGCGCGTTTCCAGGCCGAGGTTGAAGTCGGGGGCGTCCACACCGATGAAGGCGTCGGGCCGCTCGCGCAGCAAACGATCCCCCAGCTGATTGCGGATGCCCAGCAGCTCGCGGTAATGGCGCAGCACCTCCACATAACCACGCACGGCCAGCTTCTCGTGCGGCCACCAGGCGTTGAACCCGTGGGCAGCCATCTTGGGGCCGCCGATGCCGAATGAACTCAGCTCAGGCCAGCGCGTTTTCAAGCCACCGAGCAGCAGGCCCGCCAGCAGATCGCCAGAGGCCTCGCCGGCCACCATCGCCAGGCGAGGGGCGGCCGTCACCTCACTCATCTCCGCACCATGCCGCTCAGCGCACCAGACCGCGGGTCGAGGCGGCGAGGAAGTCCTGTATGGTCTGGATGTCTTCGTCGGCGCCCTGGCCGCGCAAGGACTCGATCTCGGTCTTGGCCTGCTCCAGCGTCAGGCTGTTGCGAAAGATCAGCTTGTGCATCTGCCGGATGGCACGCTGCCGCTCTTCGCTGAAACCGCGGCGCTTCAGCCCGGTGAGGTTGACCGCCCGTACGGCGAGCGGGCTGCCATCGGCGGTCATGAACGGTGCCACGTCTTGGGCCACGTGCCCCTGGAAGCCGATCATCGCGTGCGCCCCAACGTGCACGAACTGGTGCACGCCCGTCAGGCCGCCGATCACGGCCCAATCGCCGACGTGCACATGGCCGGCCAGCGTGGCGTTGTTGGCCAGCACGGTATGGCTGCCCAGTTGCACGTCGTGCGCAATGTGCACGTAGGCCATGATCCAGTTGTCGCTGCCGATGCGGGTGACGCCCTGCTCCTTGAAGGTGCCGGTGTTGAAGGTGCAGAACTCGCGGATGGTGTTGCGGTCACCGATCACCAGCTCGGTCACCTCGCCGGCGTGCGACATGTCTTGCGGCATGGCACCGATCGAGTTGAACTGATAGATGCGGTTGTCGCGGCCGATCGTCGTGCGGCCTTCGATCACACAATGTGCGCCGATGGTCGTGCCCTCGCCCACCCGCACCTGCGGGCCGATCACGGCATAGGGGCCCACGCTCACCGAATCGGCGAGTTCGGCCTGGGGGTCGACGATGGCGGTCGGGTGGATGCTGGCCATGCTGCGAGCCTCGTGGGTCAGGCAATTCGGCGCATCGTGCAGGTCAGTTCGGCCTCGACGGCCAACTCTTCACCGACGAGGGCACGCGCCTTGAACTTGCACACACCCGCCTTCATGCGCTCGAGCGTGACGTCGAGCGTGAGCTGGTCGCCCGGCTCCACCGGCCGCTTGAAGCGCGCCGCATCGATCCCGGCGAAATAGAACACCGTCTGGTCGTCGAGGGTGATCCCGAGCGTCTCGATGGCGAGGATGGCCGCCGCCTGCGCCAGCGCTTCGAGCATCAGCACACCCGGCATCACCGGGCGGTGCGGGAAGTGACCGTTGAAATACGGCTCGTTGATGCTGACGTTTTTCAACGCCTTGATGTATTTGTTCTTCTCGAGCGAGATCACACGATCCACCAGCAAGATGGGATAGCGGTGCGGCAACTTCTTGAGAATCTGGTGGATGTCCATCATGGTCAGGTCGTCTTCTTTTCAAGGGCCCGCAGGCGCTCTCGCAGTGCGTGCAAGTTGCGCAGCGTGGCCGCATTTTTTTCCCAAGAGGCATTGTCGTCGATGGGGAACACGCCGCTGTAGGTGCCGGCTTGGTGAATCGAGCGCGTGACCACGCTGGCGGCCGAGATGTTCACCCCGTCGGCCAGCTTCAGGTGCCCCAGCACGATCGCACCCCCACCCAGGAAACAACGCGAGCCGATGACGGCGCTGCCTGCCACACCCACACACCCGGCCATCGCGGTATGGGCGCCCACACGCACGTTGTGGCCGATTTGCACGAGGTTGTCGAGCTTGACGCCGTCTTCAAGCACGGTGTCTTCCAGCGCGCCACGGTCGATGCAGGTGTTGGCGCCGATCTCGACGTCGTTGCCGATGTGCACGCCACCCAGCTGCTCGATCTTCACGGCGCCCTCGGCGCTGGGCGCAAACCCGAAGCCGTCGGCACCGATCACGACGCCGCTGTGCACGATGCCGCGCTCGCCGATGTGGCAACCGTAGCCGAGCGTCACACGCGCCGAGAGTCGGGTGGCTTTGCCGATGCTGGCGCCTCGCCCGACAAATGACTGGGCGCCGATCACCGCGCCATCACCGATGAGCACATCGGCTTCGATCACGGCAAAGGGGCCAATGCTGGCGTTTGCAGCGATGGAGGCACTCGGGTCCACCACGGCGCTGGGGTGCACCCCCACTGCAGCGGGCGGGCGAGTACGCGCGGCCCACCACTGAGTGAGGCGCGCAAAACCGAGGTAGGCATCCGGCACCACCAACGCTGCGCCACGCGCCGCAGCGACCTCTCGCATCGCGGGGCCCACGATCACGCAGCCTGCCTGCGACGAAGCCAGCTGCGCTTGGTATTTGGGGTTGGCGAGAAACGAGATGGTCGAAGGTGTTGCGCCTTCGAGCGGGCCGATGCGGGTGATGAGCAGACCCGGGTCACCGATCAGTTCACCACCCAGGTGGGCAGCGATGTCACCCAGTGTGGCCTCGGCCACCGGTCACTTTCCGCCCTGGGCGTTGAGGGCGTCGATCACCTTCTTGGTGATGTCGATGCGAGGGCTGGCAAAGATGACTTCTTGCACGATCAGGTCGTATTTTTC
This sequence comes from Rhizobacter sp., assembly GCF_031412075.1. Lineage (GTDB taxonomy): Bacteria > Pseudomonadota > Gammaproteobacteria > Burkholderiales > Burkholderiaceae_C > Rhizobacter. Next base: position 7,926 of record NZ_JANOCG010000244.1, on the reverse strand, counting down.
CTGGTCGGCGATCTGCTTGATGATCTTGTTGGCGCGGTCCACCAGCGAAGCCAGCTCTTCATTGCGACGCTGGTTCAGGTCTTCCTGGTATTCGCGGCGTTTGCGCTGGAGTTCGCGGTCTTGATCGACCAGCTCGCGCTGGCGGCGCACCCGCTCTGATTCACCCAGCGTGGGGCCTTCCTTGTCCAGCTTGTCGGCCGCGCTCTTGAGCCGTGTACCCAGCTCGGTGAGTTCTTTGTCGCGCTTGCCGAACTCGGCTTCGATCTTGGTGTACGCGGCGCGAGCCGGCAGCGCATCACGCAACACCTTGTCGCTGTTGACGTAGCCGATCTTCAGTTCCTGAGCCTGTGCGCTCCACCCTGCCAAGGCCAGGCAGGTGGCGAGCACCATGGACTTGATTAATGAGCTGTTCATTAGAACGCGGTCCCGATCTGGAATTGCAGACGTTGAATTCTATCTGTTGAGACAAACCGGATCGGCTTGCCATAGCTGAGCTTCAAGGGGCCCACCGGCGACACCCAGCTCAGGCCCAGGCCCGCTGAAACACGCAGCGGATCGGCATAGTTCGGCGTCTGATCGCCCCACACATTGCCGGCGTCCATGTAGGCAAAGATGCGCAAGGTACGGTCGTTGCCGGCGCCGGGCACAGGCAGGTACAACTCGCTGTTCACGTTGAGCCGCTTGGTACCCCCCGTGTAACCGCCGAGGGCGTCCACGGGACCGAGCGTGCCTTGGTCAAAGGCGCGCACGGTGCCGAGGCCTCCACCGTAGAAGTTCTTGAAGATCGGGTAAGGGCGACCCAGCAAACCCCTGCCCAGCCCCACTTCGGCATTCACGGCAAAGGTGTACTTCTTGGTCAGCGGCCAGTACTGTTGGTACTGCAGGTTGGTGCGCAGGTAGCGTGTGTCGCCGGCAGCGCCCCACTCCACGTTGACACGCTGGTAGCGGCCTTCGTTGGGCACCAGGGCGCTGTCGCGGCCATCACGGGTCCAGCCCATGGTGATGGGCACCGAGCTGCTCTTGGCACCGAAGGTTTCTTTCTGGATGAAATAGTTGTTCGGCAGGCCCGACGTCGCACCGCGAATTTCGGTGCGCTCGAAGCCCACACCGAAGAACACCGTGTCGTATTCGCTGAACGGTACGCCGAATCGAACCGACGCACCCGGCGTCACCAGCTCGTACTCTTCGCCCTGGCTGTTGATGGGCTTCTGCGTGCGGTAGAAGACGTCGAATGCACGCGAGATGCCGTCGATGGTGAAGTAGGGGTCGACGGCGCTCACCACCAGGGTGCGAGCCGACTTGCTGGTGTTGATGTCGATGCCGAGGTAGTTGCCGGTACCGAACACGTTGTCTTGCCGCACCGAGGCCGACAGCGCGAGTTTGTCGGCGCTCGAAAAACCGGCACCCAGCGAAAGGTTGCCCGTGGGGCGCTCGACCACCGTCATCGTCAGGTCGACCTGGTCTTGGGCGCCCGGAACCTCGTTGGTCTCGATGTTCACTTCCTTGAAGTACCCGAGGCGGTCAACACGATCACGCGACAGCTTGATTCGCTGGCCGTCGTACCACGACGACTCGAACTGGCGAAACTCTCGGCGCACGACTTCGTCTCGGGTGCGACTGTTGCCGGCCACGTTGATGCGGCGCACGTAGACCCGGCGTGCTGGGTCGGCCACCAAGGCCACCACCACCTGGCCGGTGGCACGGTCGATCTCGGGGCGTGCCTCGACGCGGGCAAACGCATAACCATAGGTGCCGAAGCGGTCGGTGAAGGCCTTGGTGGTTTCGGCCACCGACTCTGCGCGGTAGGCCTCGCCGGGACGGATCGTCACCAGGCGCTTGAAGTCTTCGTCCTTGCCGAGGTAATCGCCTTCGAGTTTGACCCCGGTGACGGTGTACGGCTGGCCCTCGTTGATGGTCACCGTGATGCTGATGTCTTGCTTATCAGCTGAGATGGCCACCTGCGTCGACTCGACCGAAAACTCGAGGTAGCCCCGGTTCAGGTAATACGCGCGCAGCCCCTCCAGGTCGGCGGTGAGCTTGGAGCGCGAGTAGCGGTCGGCCTTGGTGTACCAGTTGAGCCAGCCACCGTCGTTGAGGTCGAACAGACCCTTGAGCGTGCTCTCCGAGAAGGCCTTGTTGCCCTGGATGCGGATCTCGCCGATGTGAGATGCGCCACCCTCGGTGATGGTGAAGGTGACGTTGACGCGGTTGCGCTCTTGCGGCGTGACCGTGGTCACCACTTCTGCGGCGTACAGGCTGCGCGTGAGGTATTGGCGCTTGAGTTCCTGCTCGGCGCGGTCGGCCAGGGCCTTGTCGAAGGGCAGACCTTCGCCGATGCCGAAATCCTTGAGCGACTTGACGAGCACATCCTTGTCGAACTCCTTCAGGCCGACAAAGTCGATGTTCGCGATCACCGAACGTTCGTCGACGATCACCACCACCACATCGCCATCGACCTCGACGCGAACGTCTTTGAACAGGCCCGTGGCAAACAGCGCGCGCAAGGCGGCGGCGCCCTTCTCATCGTTGTAGGTGTCGCCGATGCGAAACGGCAGCGAGGCGAAAACCGTGCCCGCATCAGAGCGCTGCAGGCCCTCGACTCGGATGTCCTTGAGGACGAAGGGCGTCACGGCCCAAGCAGAACCAGCGTGCAAGGCCGCAGCAAGCGCGATCGAAAAGACGGTCGGGCGCAGGAAAGAAGAGCGGGTGCGAGACGAGACAGGGAGAGTGCGCATGCAGTTTTTATTGCAGGCCCAGGAGGCGGGCCACATCGTTGTAGAGAGCGAGCGACGTCATCATGAGCATGATGGCGACTCCGCCACGCTGCAGCCGCTCAAGCCACGCATCTGACGGGGGCTGCCCTGTCACCGCTTCGAAAAGATAATACATCAGGTGCCCACCATCGAGGACGGGCAGCGGCAGCAGGTTGAGCACCCCCAGACCGACGCTGACCACGGCCAGAAAACCGAGGTAGTAGGCCAGGCCCAGGCGCACCGATTGGCCCGCGTAGTCGGCGATCGTCAAGGGTCCGCTGAGGTTCTTGAGCGAGGCCTCGCCGATCAACATGCGACCCAGCATGCGCAGGGTAAGGGTCGAGACCTCCCAGGTGCGCGACACGGCGTGCGAAAAACCTTCCCATGGGCCGTATTGAACGGTCACCATCTCCGGCGGCTTGCCAAGCGCCACATCGAGACGCCCGATTTGTTTGTCGCCCTCGGTCACGACGCTGGGTTGCACGCCGAGGTCGAGCAATCGCCCTTCGCGTTCCACTTGCCACAGCATGGGGGTCTGCGCCGCACGCCCCGCGCTCTCGCGGATCAAGCTGCGCAACTGCTCGCTGTCAGTCACCGGCGCGCCGTCAATGCTGCGCACCACATCACCATCACGCAGGCCGGCCTTGGCGCCGGCGCCACCGGGCATCACACGGGCGAGCACCGCGGTGTCGCCGCTGTAGGGAGCGCCCAGGCCGATGCTGCGCATGAGCTTGGCGTCGATGTCCTTGGCGCCCAGCGTATCGAGCTCCAGCACGGCGGCTCGTTGGCCGCGCCCCACACCGTCGCTGACCATCAGGTGCAGCCGCTGGCCCTGCAACACCGCCTGGGTGACTTCCCAGCGCAAGTCGGTCATCGAACGAACGTCTTGCCACTGCGCACCGTCCATCGAATATGCGCGCACCCAGTCGCCTGCCCGCAGCCCGGCGCGCTCGGCCAGGCTGGCCGCCACGGGCGCACCGAAACGGGCTTTGGGCTCATCCACACCAATCCAATGCGCCGCCGCGTACAACAGAACGGCGAGCAGCAGGTTGGCCACAGGACCCGCCGCCACCACCGACGCGCGCTGCCACAAGGGCTTGCGGTTGAACGCCATCGACACCTCGTGGGGCGCCACCGGGCCCTCACGCTCGTCGAGCATGCGCACGTAGCCGCCCAAGGGGAGCGCTGACAACACGAACTCGGTGCTGTCGGGCGTGGCCTGGCGGCGCCAGATCACCTTGCCGAACCCCACCGAGAAGCGCAAAACCTTGACACCGCAAGCCACCGCCACGCGGTAGTGGCCGTACTCGTGGATGACGATGAGCACGCCCAGCGTCACGATGAAAGCCAGGACGGTGATCATGTCGATCGCAGCCCGGTCACCAGCTGCTCGGCCGCACGGCGCGCTTGCGCATCGAGTTCGAGCAATCCACCGACCGAACGGCAGGCGTCTGCAGTTGGAGTGACGGTGTCGAGCGTGCGCGCATTGACGTTGTGAATCTGATCGAAGCGGATGGTTCCCGACAGAAACGCCGCCACCGCCACTTCGTTGGCAGCGTTCAACACAGCGGTGCTGCCTTCAGTTCCACGCAAGGTGTCCCAGGCCAGTTGAAGGCCCGGGTAGCGCGTCATGTCGGCCGGCTCGAAATGCAGGCTGGCGAGGCGGGTGAAATCAAGCGCCGACGCTCCCGACTCGATGCGCTCGGGGAACGACAAGCCGTAGGCAATGGGTACCCGCATGTCGGGTGTGCCCAGTTGGGCCAGTACCGAGTTATCTCGGCACACCACCATCGAATGAATGATGCTTTGCGGGTGAATGACCACGCAAATCTGCTCGGGCGTGAGGTCAAACAGCCAGCGCGCTTCAATGACTTCGAGCGCCTTGTTCATCATCGTGGCCGAGTCGACCGAGATCTTGCGACCCATCACCCAGTTGGGGTGGGCGCAAGCCTCGTCGGGCGTCACGCTGGCCAGGCTGGCGGGGTCGCGCTGGCGAAACGGCCCACCCGACGCGGTGAGCACGATGTGGTCGATACGCTCGCTCCAGGTGCTGCGATCTTCGGGCAGGCACTGAAAGATGGCCGAGTGTTCACTGTCGATTGGCAGCAGCGTCGCCCCGCCCTCGCGCACGGCCTGCATGAACAGCGCACCACCAACCACCAGCGCTTCCTTGTTAGCGAGCAGCAGCCGCTTGCCAGCCCGGGCCGCAGCCATGCAGGGCTCGAGGCCGGCCGCACCGACGATGGACGCCATCACGGCATCCACCTCAGGATGGGCTGCGATCAAGGAGAGCGCCTGCGCACCCTCCATCACCTCAGTGCGCACGCCGGCCGCGCGCAAGCCTTCGCGCAACAACTTTGCCTGCGCGGGCTGCGGCATCACGGCAAAGCGCGGCTTCCATTGCACACACTGGGCCAGCAAGGTGTCGACGCGGCTGTGTGCGCTCAACGCGAACACCTCGTAGCGATCACGGTGGCGCGACATCACGTCGAGCGTGTTCGCGCCCACGCTGCCGGTCGAACCGAGGATGCAAACGCGCTGGCGTGTGAAGGTGGTGTGAGCCATGGCCGTTAAAGTGTGCTCAAGGCCATCGCGATGGGGAACACGGGCAGGAGCGCGTCCACCCGGTCGAGCACGCCACCGTGGCCGGGCAGCAGGCCGCTGCTGTCTTTGGCACCGGCGCTGCGCTTGACCAGCGATTCGACAAGATCGCCGACGATGCTCATGGCACTGAGAAACACCAGAATCAACACCAGCCCGGCCACATCAAAACGATTCAGCAACACGGTGAACACGCTGGCCGAATCGACCTGCGCCAAGTTCCAGTGCTTGTCTGCCCAGATCCACGCGAGGGCCAGCAGCTGCACGCCCAACATGCCGCTCCAGGCGCCTTCCCAGCTCTTGCCGGGGCTGATGGCCAAGGCCAGCTTGCGGCGCCCGAAGGCCTTGCCACCGAAGTAGGCCGCGATGTCAGCCACCCAGACCAGGCAGAAGACCGAGAGGATGAAATTGATGCCCGTGACCTTGGCGCTGGACAGCGCCAGCCAGGCCGTCCAGATCGCTGCGGCGCCCAACAGCCAACGCGCTGCGCGGGGCACGGTGTGCCACGCACCCGGGCCGACCTTCAGTGCCAGCGCGCCACCCAGCACCCAGACACCGAACGCCACCCACCAGGCGATGCTCGGCCCGACGCGCACCCAGCCGGCCCACATCGCGAGGCCACAAGCGGCGGCGACCAGCAAGCCCATCACCACGGCAACGGTGCCCGACGCCGAATTGAGCCGCCCCCATTCCCAGGCGGCAGCCCCCGCCATCAACAACATCAACAATGCAAACGGCCAGGCCATCGGCGCAAACAGCGCCGGCAGCAGAAAAGCCAGCATCACGAGCGCGGTGATGACCCGTTGTTTGAGCATGCTCAGGCCTTCGCGGTCAGCCGCTGGTCGGCGGACGACACCAGCCCGAAGCGGCGGTCGCGACGGGCGTAGTCAGCCAGTGCCTCATCGAGCTGCTTCTCGCCGAAGTCGGGCCACAGGCAGTCGCTGAAGACCAGTTCGGAGTACGCGGCTTGCCACAGAAGGAAGTTGCTGATGCGCACCTCGCCGCCGGTGCGAATGAAAAGATCGGGGTCGGGTGCAAAGTTCATCGCCATGAAGCGCGACAGCGTGGCCTCGTCGAGCGATGCGGCCGACACGCCGGCCTCGATCGCTTGACGGCAGGCCTGCACCACGTCCCAACGGCCTCCGTAGTTGAAAGCCACCGACAGGTTGATGCGGCTGTTGTGCTGGGTCGAGCGTTCGGCCTCGTCAAGCGCGGCACGCACACGGTCTGACACTTGCGACAAGTCGCCGACGATGCGCACCCGCACACCCTCACCGACCATCTTGGTGAGGTACTTCGACACCGTCACCAGCACCAGACCCATCAGGCCCGACACCTCTTCGGTAGGCCGCTTCCAGTTCTCAGACGAGAACGCAAACACCGTGACGTATTCGATGCCCCGGTCGGCGCAGGCCCGCACCGTTCGCATGAGCGCATCGACACCCTGCTTGTGGCCGAAGAAGCGCGGCATGAAGCGCTTCTTGGCCCAGCGGCCGTTGCCATCCATGACGATGGCCACATGGCGCGGAATGCGGTTGGCGGAGTCCACGAACGGCGGTCAGCTCAGCGGCGGGAAAGTGGGAAATCGCGACCGCATCAGACGGCCATGATCTCCGCTTCCTTGGCCGAGATCAGGCGGTCGATTTCAGCGATCACGCGGTCGGTGAGTTTTTGCACCTCATCGAGCGAGCGGCGCTCGTCGTCTTCGGTGATTTCCTTGTCCTTCAGCAGCTTCTTGGCCTGGTCGTTGCCGTCGCGGCGCAGGTTGCGCACGGCAATCTTGGCGTCTTCACCGGCGTTGCGAACGATTTTGGCCAGGTCGCGGCGGCGCTCTTCGCTCAGCGCGGGCATCGGCACACGCAGCAGGTCACCTTGTGTCGCGGGGTTGAGGCCGAGGTCGGACTCGCGAATGGCCTTTTCGATTTTTTGGCCCATGCCCATTTCCCAGGGCTGGACGCTGATGGTGCGCGCGTCGAGCAGTGTCACGTTGGCCACCTGGCTGATGGGCACCATCGAGCCGTAGTAATCGACCTGCACCTGGTCGAGGATGCCGGGGTGGGCTCGGCCGGTACGAATCTTCTGCAATTCGCCTTTGAACGACTCGATCGACTTGGCCATCTTGGTTTCGGCCGTCTTGCGGATGTCTGCAATGCTCATGTTGCTGCTCTCCAGAGATCAAACGTGGACAAGCGTGCCCTCGTCCTCGCCCATCACCACGCGTTTCAGTGCGCCTTCCTTGAAGATGCTGAACACCTTGATCGGCAGTTTCTGGTCGCGGCACAACGCAAAGGCGGTCGCATCCAGCACCTGCAGGTTGCGGGCGATGGCTTCATCAAAGCTCACCCGCGTGTAGCGAGTGGCCGTCGGGTCTTTCTTGGGGTCGGCGGTGTAGACACCATCGACCTTGGTGGCCTTGAGCACGATCTCGGCACCGATTTCGGCGCCGCGCAGCGCAGCCGCCGTGTCGGTGGTGAAGAAGGGGTTGCCGGTGCCGGCCGCAAACACCACCACCTTGCCCTCTTCGAGGTATTGCAAGGCCTTCGGGCGCACATAGGGCTCGACCACCTGCTCG
>NZ_JANOCG010000243.1:0-10043 GCF_031412075.1 Rhizobacter sp. | reverse complement strand
CCGCCGCCGACCTCTACGACATCGTCCACCGCACCTACACGCCGGCTGTTTTCGGCACGCCCGAGATTGCGCCGCTGAAGACGCTGCAACCCGGCCTCTACCTCGAAGCCCTGTCCAACGGCCCCACGCTGGCCTTCAAGGACATGGCGATGCAGCTGCTCGGCAACCTGTTCGAATACGAGCTGGGCCGCCGCGGCGAGACGCTCAACATCCTGGGTGCCACCTCGGGCGACACCGGCAGCGCTGCCGAGTACGCGATGCGCGGCAAGAAGGGTGTCAAGGTCTTCATGCTGTCGCCCAAGGGCCGCATGAGCGCCTTCCAGCAGGCGCAGATGTTCAGTCTGCAGGACGCGAACATTCACAACATCGCCGTGCAAGGCGTATTCGATGACTGCCAGGACATCGTCAAGGCGGTGTCCAACGACCTGGAGTTCAAGCGCCGCCACAAGATCGGCACGGTGAACTCCATCAACTGGGCGCGCCTCTTGGCCCAGGTGGTGTATTACTTTGCCGGCTACTTCCAGGCGACCTCGCCCGACGCTCCCGGGCGTGCCGGCATGGAATCGCGCCGCATGGGCCTGGACTCACGCCTGATGGGCCTGGACGGTGACAAGTCGCAGCTCGACGAGCGGGTGAGCTTCGCCGTGCCCTCGGGCAACTTCGGCAACATCTGCGCCGGCCACGTGGCGCGCATGATGGGCTTGCCGATCAAGCGCCTGGTTCTGGCCACCAACGAAAACCGCGTGCTCGACGAGTTCTTCCGCACCGGCCTCTACCGCCCGCGGGCGAGCGCCGAGACCTTCGAAACCTCCAGCCCGTCGATGGACATTTCCAAGGCGAGCAACTTCGAGCGCTTCGTGTTCGACCTGCTGGGCCGTGACGGCGATCGCACGCGCGAGATGTTCAAGGCGCAGCTGGAAAAGCAAGGCTTCTTCCAGCTCAGCCCGGCCGAATTGGCACGCATCTCGGTCTATGGTTTCCAGTCGGGGCACAGCACCCACGCCGACCGCCTGGCCACCATCCGCGACACCTGGGAGCAGAACGGCATGATGATCGACACCCACACCGCCGACGGCCTCAAGGTCGCGCGCGAACACCTGGAGCCCAGCGTGCCGATGATCGTGCTCGAGACTGCTTTGCCGGCCAAGTTTGCCGAGACCATCGTCGAAGCCCTGGGCCGTGAGCCCGATCGCCCGGCTGCGCTGCGAGGCATCGAAGCCTTGCCCAAGCGTTTCAAGGTGATGAAGGCCGATACGGCCGCGGTGAAGCGCTACATCACCGAGAACATGTGAGCATGAAAGTCATCGGCTTCAGTGGCTACTCCGGCTCGGGCAAGACGACGCTGATCGAGCCCTTGATCGGCTGTCTGAAGGCCGCGGGCCAGCGGGTGTCGGTGATCAAGCATGCCCACCATGCCTTCGACATCGACCACGAAGGCAAGGACTCGTGGCGTCACCGGCGAGCCGGGGCCTTCGAGGTGGTGGTGGCCTCGAACAAACGCCTGGCCAAGATCCGCGAGTACGAGGTGCAGGCCGACCCCACGGTGCACCAGCTGCTGGCCGAGCTGTCGGATTGCGACTGGGCGCTGGTCGAGGGCTTCAGGCATGCCGACCTGCTGCGCATCGAAGTCTGGCGCGCCGAGACCGGCGAGGCTGCGCACTACCCACACGACCCCTTCATCGTCGCGGTCGCCACCGACGAGCCGCAGAATTTGCCCGTGCCCACCGGCCTGCCGGTCTTGAGCCTGAGCGACGTGCAGTCGGTGGCCGACTTCCTGATGGCCAACCCGAGCCGCTATGAATACTCCTCGCCCTACGACGCTGCTGACGCTTGACGAGGCCCTGGCTCGGCTGCTCGGTGCTGTTCAGCCCTTGGCTGGCCACGAGACCGTCTCGACCTTCGACGCGGTGGGCCGCGTGTTGGCGAGTGAGGTGCGCTCGCTGGTCGACGTGCCTTCGGCCGACAACAGCGCGATGGACGGTTATGCGATGCGAAGCGTTGACGTCCCTGCAGCCGGCGCGCTGTTGCCTGTCAGCCAGCGCATCCCCGCCGGCGTGGTGGGTGCCGCTCTGCAGCCGGGCACCGCTGCCCGCATCTTCACCGGCGCGTTGCTGCCCGAAGGCGCCGATGCGGTCGTGATGCAGGAGCAATGTGAAGCGCTGGATGGCGCGGTGCGTGTCAACACGGTGCCGCTCACGGGCCAGTCGGTGCGCCGCCGTGGCGAAGACCTGTCGCGCGACGCCATCGCGTTGCCACGCGGCACCCGCCTCACGCCGCAGGCGCTGGGCCTGGCGGCCACTGCTGGCGCTGCCACCCTCGCGGTGACCCGCCGTCCACGGGTGGCGCTGTTTTCCACCGGCGACGAGTTGGCCATGCCCGGTGAGCCGCTGAAGCCGGGCGCCATCTACAACTCCAATCGCTTCACCTTGCGTGCGCTGATCCAGTCGCTGGGCTGCGAATGCACCGACCTAGGCATCGTGCCCGACCGGCTCGACGCCACGCGCGCCGCCTTGCGCCAGGCAGCGCAGGGCCATGACGTGATCGTCACCAGCGGTGGTGTGTCGGTGGGTGAAGAAGACCACCTCAAGCCCGCTGTGCAGGCCGAGGGTGAGCTCAACCTGTGGCAGATCGCCATCAAGCCTGGCAAACCGCTGGCCTTTGGCAGCGTGCGGCGTACCGAGGGCGATGCCATGGGAGAGAAGGCCTGGTTCGTCGGCCTGCCCGGCAACCCGGTGTCGAGCTTCATCACCTTTTTGCTGGCGGTGCGGCCCTTGTTGTTGCACCTGCAGGGCGCTTCGGTCTTGCAACCGGTGGGCATGCCGATGCGGGCTGATTTCGACTGGCCACGGGCCGACAAACGCCGCGAGTTCCTGCGCGTTCGGCGCAACGAGCAAGGTGGCCTCGACCTTTTCACCAACCAGGGCTCCGGGGTGCTCACCTCCACCGTGTGGGCCGACGGTGTGGTCGACAACCCCCCGGAGACCCCCATCCGCGCCGGCGACAGCGTGCGGTTCATTGCCTTGGCGGAGTGGGTGGCATGAAGATCCAGCTGCGTTACTTCGCCTCGCTGCGTGAGGCACTGGGCACGGGCGAGACGATCGATGCCGTCGAAGGCAGCACCGTGGCCCAACTGCGCGACACCTTGATCGCGCGCGGCGCCCCGCATGCCCAGGCCTTGGCGCGTGGCCGTGCGGTTCGCACGGCGCTCGACCAGACGCTGTGCGACGAGTCGGCAGCGCTGCATGAGGGTGCCGAGCTGGCGTTCTTCCCGCCCGTCACAGGCGGTTGAGGGCCTCGGGCACGGCGCGTTCGGCGGCCTCCAGTGCCGTCCAGGCGCGCTCAACCGCTTCCACCGTCGCCGGGCTGTGAGGCAGCCGCAACTCATCACTCATCCAGCCCTGTCGCGCCAGCACCGCTTTGAAAACGCTCGGGTTGGGCTCTGCAAAGAGCGCCTGCGACACAGGCATGAGCGCGTGGTAAAGCCGCCGTGCCTGCTGCATCTGGCCGGCGCGGGTGGCGCTGACCATCTCGGCATACAGCTGCGGCAGCAGGTGGGCTGAGGCGGCGATGGCGCCAGCGCCGCCCATGCACAGCGTGCTGAAGATGCGCTCGTCGTCGCCCGCCAGCACGGCGAGGCGCCCATCGGCGATCAAGACGCGGGTCTTGAGCTCGTCGGCACCGCAGTCCTTGAGGGCTCGGATGTTGGGGTGGTCAGCGAGTGCGAGCAGCGTGGTCAGCGTCATCTGCACCCCCGTGCGGGCCGGTACGTCGTAGAGCACCAGCGGCACCGGCGAGGCGTCGGCCAGCGCGCGAAAGTGCGCCACGATGCCGGCCTGGGCGGGTCGCAGGTAATAGGGCGCCGACACCAGCACCCCGGCAATGGAGCGCTGCGCCAAGGGGCGCAGGTGCGCGGCCATCTTGTCGAGCCGTGTGCCCGCCAGGCCCATCAGCACCGGCTTGCCGCCGCTTGCAGCCAGCACGGCATCGAGCACGGCGAGCTGCTCCTCGTGCGTCAGTGACTCGGCCTCGCCGGTGCTGCCGCAGGCCACGAAGCCGCAAATGTCGGTCTTGGCGAGATGGCGCGTCAGCCGCTGCAACGCGGCCACGTCCACATGGCCGGCTTGAAACGGCGTGACCAGCGGAATCCACAAACCTGAAAAATCGAATGAACCCACGAGGCATCTCCTTGCATGACAGACCGAATGAAGGTCCGCGCAGGGGAGCGAAGGGTCAGTGGGGGAGGTGGGGGCCTGCCGTGTGTCTGTTCCGTCGCTCAACTGACGACGGATGCGCAACGCCCCGGTCAGATGAGCGTCTGCTTTTTGCTTTTGAGCGCGGTGGCACCGATGCCCGCAAGGGCAGGGGTGTGGAGGTGGCGCAAGAGCATCGCGGCATTGTGCCCGAGCCCCTGCATGCCAGTGCCACAATGAAACCAATGCCTGCCTCTCGCGTGACGATCCAGACACAAGACTTCGACCTCGGTGCCGAAGTGAGCGCCTTGCGAGCAGGCGACCCCGGTGTGGGCGCGGTCGTCAGCTTCGTGGGCACCGTGCGTGACCGGAGCGAAGGCCTGGGCGTGAGCCAGATGGAGCTGGAGCACTACCCCGGCATGACCGAGAAGGCCATCGAGGCCATGATCGACACGGCGACGGCGCGCTTCGACATCCGCGGCGTTCGCGTCATCCACCGTGTGGGCGCGTTGGCGCCGCAAGACCAGATCGTGCTGGTGGTGGTTTCATCGGCCCACCGCGGCCAGGCCTTCCAGGCATGTGAGTTCCTGATGGACTACCTGAAGACCCAGGCCCCGTTCTGGAAGAAGGAGCACACGCCTGACGGCGCACGCTGGGTCGACGCTCGGGTGCACGACGACCAGGCGCTCGCGCGCTGGGGCATTGCCAGCGGGAATGCGGCGGCATGAGCACGGCGCTGCCCTGGGCGCAAATCCTCGCCGTGGCCGCCGGCGCCGCGGTGGGCGCCTTGCTGCGCTGGGCGGCAGGCCCGTGGCTCAACGGGCCGTGGCAGGGCTTCCCGCTCGGCACCTTGCTGGTCAACTGCGTGGGCGGTTTGATGATCGGTGCGGCGCTGGTGTGGTTCGACCGTTCGCCCAACGAGCTGCTTCGCCTGCTGCTGGTCACTGGCTTCCTCGGAGGTCTGACCACCTTCTCGGCGTTCTCGGGCGAGTCGCTTTCGCTGATGCAGCGTGGCGAGTACCTCTGGGCGCTCGCCCATACCAGTGCGCATGTCGTGGGCTCGCTGGCGTGCGCGGCAATCGGCTTTCGTTTGATGCGCGTCATGCTGGCTTGACCCGATGCCTTGAAAACTCGGGGCACTGCCTCAAATCTCCAGCAATCGGAGGATGACCCATGCGTCTCGACAAGCTCACCACCAAATTCCAGGAAGCCCTGGGCGAAGCCCAAAGCCTGGCCCTGAATCGCGACAACCCTTACATCGAACCGGTGCACGTGCTGGCCGCCATGCTGGCGCAAGCCGATGGCCCCAAGGCCTTGCTCGAACGGGCCGGTGTCAACACCAACCGGCTGCAACTGGCACTCGACGCCGAGATCAAGAAGCTGCCGCAGGTGCAAGGTGGCGAGCAGGTGCAGGCCAGCCGCGAGGTGGCGGCGCTCTTGCAAACATCAGAGAAAGAAGCCACCAAACGCGGTGACCAGTTCATCTCCAGCGAGATGTTCCTGCTGGCTGCGGCCGACAGCAAAGGCAGCGTCGGCCCGCTCGTGAAGGAGCACGGCCTCACCCGCAAGGCGCTCGATACTGCCATCGACGCCGTGCGTGGTGGCCAGAAGGTCGACAGCCCCGAGGCCGAAGGCCAGCGCGAGGCGCTGAAGAAGTACACCCTCGACCTCACCGAGCGCGCCCGTCAGGGCAAGCTCGACCCGGTGATCGGCCGCGACGACGAAATTCGACGTGCCATCCAGGTGCTGCAACGCCGCACCAAGAACAACCCGGTGCTGATCGGCGAGCCGGGTGTCGGCAAGACCGCCATCGTCGAAGGCCTGGCACAGCGCATCGTGGCCGGCGAAGTGCCCGATTCGCTCAAGAGCAAGCGGGTTCTCGTGCTCGACATGGCCTTGCTGCTGGCCGGAGCCAAGTTTCGCGGTGAATTCGAAGAGCGGTTGAAGAGCGTGCTCAAGGAAGTGGCGCAAGACGAAGGCCAGACCATCGTCTTCATCGACGAGATCCACACCATGGTGGGTGCGGGCAAGGCCGAAGGTGCGATCGACGCGGGCAACATGCTGAAGCCTGCTCTGGCGCGCGGCGAGTTGCATTGCATCGGCGCGACCACGCTCGACGAGTACCGCAAGTACGTGGAGAAAGACGCCGCACTGGAGCGCCGCTTCCAGAAGGTGCTGGTCGGCGAGCCGACCGTGGAGGCCACCATCGCCATCCTGCGCGGCCTGCAAGAGAAGTACGAAGTGCACCATGGCGTGGAGATCACTGACCCGGCCATCGTGGCGGCGGCCGAGCTCTCGCACCGCTACATCACCGACCGCTTCTTGCCTGACAAGGCGATCGACCTGATCGACGAGGCCGCGGCCAAGGTCAAGATCGAGATCGACTCCAAGCCCGAGGTGATGGACAAGCTCGACCGCCGGCTGATCCAGCTGCAGATCGAGCGCGAAGCCGTGCGACGCGAAAAGGACGAAGCCTCGCAAAGGCGTTTTGCTTTGCTCGAAGAGGAGATCAGCAAGCTGCAGCGCGAAGCCGCCGACCTCGAAGAAATCTGGAAGGCCGAAAAGGCCGCCGCACAGGGCTCGGCCCACGTGAAGGAAGAGATCGACCGCATCCGCTTCCAGATCGAGGAGTTCAAGCGAAAGGGCGACTTCAACAAGGTTGCCGAGCTGCAGTACGGCAAGCTGCCCGAGTTGGAGAAAACGCTCAAGGACGCGCAAGCCAAAGAGAAAAAGGGGGCCACCACCGGCAAGCCGCAGCTGCTGCGCACCATGGTCGGCGCCGAAGAGATCGCCGAGGTGGTGGCGCGGGCCACCGGCATCCCGGTCGCCAAGCTGATGCAGGGCGAGCGCGACAAGCTGCTGCAAATGGAAACCAAGCTGCACGATCGCGTGGTCGGGCAGGAAGAAGCCATCGAGGCCGTGTCGAACGCGATCCGACGCTCACGCTCGGGCTTGAGTGACCCGAATCGGCCGACCGGCTCCTTCCTCTTCCTCGGGCCCACTGGTGTGGGCAAGACCGAGCTGTGCAAGGCCTTGGCCGGGTTCCTGTTCGACAGCGAAGACCACATGATCCGCGTCGACATGAGCGAATACATGGAGAAGCACTCGGTGAGCCGCCTCATCGGCGCGCCTCCGGGTTATGTGGGCTACGACGAGGGCGGCGCGCTCACCGAAGCCGTGCGCCGCAAGCCCTACAGCGTGCTGCTGCTCGACGAGGTGGAGAAGGCCCACCCCGACGTGTTCAACGTGCTGCTGCAAGTGCTCGACGATGGCCGCCTCACCGACGGCCAGGGCCGCACGGTCGACTTCAAGAACACCGTGATCGTGATGACCAGCAACCTCGGTTCGCACCAGATCATGCAGATGGCCGGGCAAGACAGCGACGACATTCGTGACTCGGTGATGGTCGACGTGAAGCAGCACTTCCGCCCCGAGTTCCTGAACCGCATCGACGAGACCGTGGTCTTCCACGCGCTCGACCGCAACAACATCGCCGCCATCGCGAAGATCCAGCTCAAGGTGCTGGAGGCGCGGGTCGAGAAGATGGACATGAAGCTCGACGTTTCCGAGCCCGCACTGGCCGAGTTGGCGAAGATCGGCTTCGATCCGGTGTTTGGTGCGCGGCCGCTCAAGCGGGCCATTCAGCAGCGCATCGAAAACCCGGTGGCCAAGCTGATCCTCGAAGGCAAGTTCGGCCCGAAGGACGTGATACCGGTCGACGTGGAAGGCGGCGAGTTCGTCTTCGGGCGGGTGGTGCACTGACCCTGCAAAGAGCGAGCAACGCGAAGCGTTCCTCGAGCAACGCCCGCGGAACCGGCTTTGCCGGGCTGCTGGGTGGGCCTTGCAGGCCGCGTCGGGCCAGTGGCCCGACCCTTCGCCAGGCACAAACAGTCCACTGGACTGTTTGTGTCCGGGCTCAGCCCCTTGGGGGCAGGAGCGAAGCGACTGGGGGGCCTCTACCCCTCCAGCACGCTGTCCATGCGCATGATCTGCAACCGTGCGAGGGTCAGGTTGGCATGGGTCTTGTCGAGCACCACGTGCAAGGCGAGGCCCGGGTGGTGCGGCACGGCGCGCAGCAGCAGGTGATGCGTGCCCAGGGTGATGGCGGCCTCGGGCAGGGCGTGGCCCATGCCCAGCGCGCGGCTGGCCTGGGTCATGGCGGCGAGCAGGGACGCGCCGTGCTGGCCCAGCTCGTCGGCGCTCGGGCGGGCACCGGCGTGCAGCAGGCCCTGGCCGCTCGCCACATCAAAAATCCCGACGCTGACCATGCCGGTGAGTTCGATCAACTGGTTCACGTAACGCGCGAGCGGGGTGTCGTCACTGCGCGGCTCGGCGCTGCGCACGGTGGGCATGGGCTTCATCGCCAGAGGCATGGGCGCTGAAACCGGGTTGATTGCCGCGGGGCTCCCCGGTGCAGGGGCGCCGGCCGCACGGCTGTTGGCACCGGGCAGGGCGGGCAGGGCCGTGCCGGTCTCGGTGTGGATGTGCTCGCGCAACCGGTTCCATGTGCCGCTGATGAACGACCAGGCATCGGCCGGGCGGGTGACCTGCGGCGTGGTGCGCACGTTGACGCCAGTGCCTCGGCCGAGGTCGGTGCCGTGGCTGCTCAAGGCGCTGGAGGCGGCCAGCGGCAACAAGAGCATGTGCCGGTTGTGCCAGTTGTTCTTGATCATCGCTTCGTGCAGCGGCTCGAAGGATGAATTCATCAAATGCGGGGGCATGTCTCCCACCATCAGCACGCCGAGGCGGCTGTAGCTCAGCAGCACACGCGCGAGTTCGTGGCGGGCCACGGTGTCGGCATCGGCCTCGGTGGTGTAGATACGCAGCGACTGTTTGCCAGCCGGGAAATCGATGAATTCCAGCGTGGCCAGCGGGGTGCCATAACCCTGCCGGCGTATCACCAGCTTTTGCACGCTGCGCCCGCTGGCAGCCGCCACGCCGGCCAGCAGCTTGCGCGACGATTGGGTGCCCACGTCATGCAAGGCGATGTATTCGGGGCGCAGGTGGTCGAACTGCTGCTGCATCGCCTCGGCCGGGTCGCACGAGACGAACAGCTCGCGCTGGCTCGAGCTGACCTGGCGGCCGATGTCGTGGCCTTCGGCTTCGGTTTCGTCTTCTTCGCGCGGCTGGATCTGGGTGGCCACCACGGTCTCGGCGCGGGTGGCTTGCCAGCCGTCTGAGTCAGGGGGGTCTGCGGGCGGGTTGGCGGGTGAAATCGACATCGGTGAGTCCTAGCTACACGCCAGTGTAGGGGGAATGTTTCTAAATGTGAGAGAAGCGATTGGGATGATTTCACACCCCCGGCGAAGCGGGAATCCCTAAGCCAGACGAGGTGCTGCGAACCCCGTCGATAGAATCCTGCGATTCCACGCCTTCCGGTTCGCCGTATCCCATGCCTGCCAAGCCGTCCGACCCGTCAACTCTCCCCGTGGTGATCGTTGGTGCGGGGCTTGCGGGCTTGACGGTGGCACTCCACCTGGCCCAGCACCGCCCGGTGGTCGTGCTCGCCAAGCGCAACCTGAACGAGGGCGCCACGCAGTGGGCGCAAGGCGGCATCGTCGGCGTGCTGGGCACCGACGACAGCATCGACTCGCATGTGCGCGACACGCAAGAAGCCGGCGCCGGCCTGGTCGATGAGCAGACCGCCCGCTTCATCGCCGAACACAGCGCCGAAGCCATCGAGTGGCTGGTGGCACGCGGGGTGCCGTTTTCGCCCGACCCCGAAGGCCCGCTCGGCCTGCACCTCACCCGCGAAGGTGGCCACGCGGTGCGGCGCATCGCCCACGCGGCCGACGCCACCGGCAAGGCCATTCACGACGTGCTGCTCGAAGAGGTGGGCCGCCACCCGAACAT
>NZ_JANOCG010000242.1:0-3026 GCF_031412075.1 Rhizobacter sp. | reverse complement strand
GAGCCTTGTGGCCCATCTCTTCGACGACGATCATCGCCGTCTCTTGGTCCAGCTGCTGGTTGATGGTGACCATCTGGCCGAGCTTCATCAGCTGCTTGATGACCTCGCTGGCCTTGACCGACATCTTGTGCGCCAAGTCGGCCACGCTGATGGTTTCGGGCACGTGCACTTCTTGCACCTGCTGCTCAACCGGTGCCACGAAGGTGGACTGGTTGCTGTCACCCCGGTCGCCACGGCGGCCGCCACGCGGAGCACGCCAACCCGGGCGGGCACTGGCGCCACCCGGGGCATCGGTGCGGCCCTTGACGGCGCGCTTCTTGGCGGCGTCATCGGCCCAGCTGGACGACAGCTTCTCGGACTTGATCGACTTCTTGTCGCCCGGCTTGGCCACTGCGCCCGGCGCAGCAGCTGCGCCCGGGGCCGCGGCCGGCTTGTGGATGGTGCCCTTGATGCCTTCGGCGACCGGCTTCGGCGCTTCTTCCGGCTTCTTGACCTGAGGCACGCGCTTGGGCGCGTTCATCATCGCGCGAATGGCCTGGGCTTCGTCTTCAGCGGCCTTGCGGCGCTTGGCGAGGTCGGCGGCACGCTGCTTCTCTTCGTCCACCACATCGGCGGCCTTGATCACACGCAATGCAGGCTTGGCGGGCTCGACCGGAGCCGGGGCGGGCGCGGGTGCAGCGACAGCGGCAGGAGCCTGTGCGGCGGCGGCCTTGGCGCCCGAGGCGGCTTCAGCGGCTGCCGCTGCAGCAGCGTCAGCCAACGCCTTGGCGGCGGCTTCAGCGGCCTCGCGCTGGCGCGCTTCAGCGGCTTCGCGGTCACGCTTTTCCTGCTCTTCACGCAGGCGGCGCTTTTCGGCCAGCTCTTCTTCTTGCAGGCGCAGCTGCTCGGCCTGGGCTTGTGCCTCGGCTTGGCGACGCTGCAACTCGGCTTCGTCGTTCGCGGCTTCGGCGGGCTCATCGACCGCGGTTTCATCGCGCTTGACGAAGGTGCGCTTCTTG
Organism: Rhizobacter sp.; assembly: GCF_031412075.1. Lineage (GTDB taxonomy): Bacteria > Pseudomonadota > Gammaproteobacteria > Burkholderiales > Burkholderiaceae_C > Rhizobacter. The sequence goes on along the minus strand of NZ_JANOCG010000242.1, from coordinate 2,028 downwards.
CGCACTTCCACCTGGATGGTGCGTGCCTTGCCGCTCGAATCGGCCTGCTTGATCTCGCTGGTCGACTTGCGGGTGAGCGTGATCTTCTTGCGCTCGGCGCCGGCAGCAGTGCCGTGCGCTGTGCGCAGGAAGTCAAGCAGCCGCTCCTTGTCGGACTCGGTCAGCGCGTCATCGGTCGACTTCTTGGCGACGCCGGCCGACTGGAGCTGCTCGAGCAGTGCCGCGGCTGAGCGGTTGAGCTCGGCGGCTAACTGGGCGACGGTGGTCACAGCCATTGTGAATATCCTTGCTTGGTACTTGCGGTGCTGCTGCGGTGCTGAATCAATGTGGGCTTCAGGTGAGTGATCAGGTCGTGAACCAGTGTTCGCGTGCCTTCATGATCAAGGCCTTGGCTTCGTCATCGGCCACGCCGGTGATTTCGGTCAGTTCGTCGACGGCCAGGTCGGCCAGGTCGTCGCGGGTGTTGACGCCGCCTTCGGCCAGCTTGGCGATCAGTGAAGGGGTCAAACCATCGAGGTCGCGCAGATTCTGCGAGACGTCATCGACCTTCTCTTCACGCACGATTTCCATGGTGAGCAGCGCGTCTTTGGCGCGGGTGCGCAGCTCGTTGACGGTGTCTTCGTCGAAGCCTTCGATCTCCAGCATTTCCTGCATGGGCACGTAGGCCACTTCTTCCAGGCTGCTGAAACCTTCGGCGATCAGGATGTCGGCCACTTCGGCGTCAACGTCGAGCTTGTCGACGAACAGCTTGCGCACGCCGTCGGACTCTTCGCTCTGCTTGGCTTGCGACTCTTCGGCCGTCATGATGTTGATGCGCCAGCCGGTCATCTCGGAGGCGAGGCGCACGTTCTGGCCACCGCGGCCGATGGCGATGGCGAGGTTTTCCTCGTCGACGACCACGTCCATGGCGTGACGCTCTTCGTCGACCACGATCGACTGCACGTTGGCCGGAGCCAGCGCACCGATCACGAACTGCGCCGGGTCCTCGGACCACAGCACGATGTCGACACGCTCACCCGCCAGCTCGTTGGTCACGGCATTGACACGCGAGCCACGCACACCGACACAGGTGCCGATGGGGTCGACGCGCTTGTCGTGCGAGATCACGGCGATCTTGGCGCGCGAACCCGGGTCACGGGCACACGACTTGATCTCCAGCAAACCTTGCTCGATTTCAGGCACTTCTTGTGCGAAGAGCTCGATCATGAAGCCGGGGGCGCTGCGCGACAGCACGATCTGCGGGCCACGCAGCGTGGGGTCGACTTCGGCGATGTAGGCGCGAACGCGGTCACCGGAGCGCAGGTTTTCTTTCGGGATCATCTCGCTGCGCTTCAGGCGCCCTTCGACACGGCCCGACTCGACGATCACATCGCCCTTGTCGAGGCGCTTGACGGTGCCCACGAAAACCTTGTCGCCACGCGACAGGAAATCGGTCAGCAGCTGCTCGCGCTCGGCGTCACGGATCTTTTGCAGGATGACCTGCTTGGCCGCTTGCGCACCAATGCGGCCGATGGTCACCGACTCGACCGGTTCTTCGATGTAGTCGTCGACCTCGATGTCGGAGATCTGCTCTTGCGCTTCGAACAGCAGGATCTCGGAGTCGGGCAACTGCAGGCCGGCTTCATTCGGCACCACGTGCCAGCGGCGGAAGGTCTCGTACTCGCCGCTGTCGCGGTCGATGGTGACGCGGATGTCCACCTCACCACCGTGCAGCTTTTTGCTGGCCGAAGCCAGGGCGGCCTCGACGGCGTTGAACACGACTTCGCGATCCACGCTTTTTTCGCGTGAGATGGCGTCTACCAGCATCAGCAGTTCACGATTCATTGCTTGCGATCTCCGTCAACATCGTCAGCCGTCGCTTCGTCACCCTGGGGTGCTTCAACCGGCTGGAAACGCCGGCCTTTGAAGTCCACCACGGGCACCAAGCGGGCCTCCTTTACCTCATCAAGCGAAAAATCCAGGGCTTGGTCAGCCGTGCCTTTGGTGTCGCTCTTGAGCACCAGGCGCCAACCTTCGCCCAATGCTTCC
>NZ_JANOCG010000241.1:0-2238 GCF_031412075.1 Rhizobacter sp. | reverse complement strand
CGCTGAGCAAGCACAGCGCCGCATCCACCGCCAGTGCCACCATCCGTTTGGCCAAGCGCGGCATGTCCAGCAGCACGGTGGCTGCAGAGTTCTCCGAATCCCTGTTGTTCATAGCTATCAGTGTGTCACGCCGTCGCGGCGCAACACCTTCACAAACGTCATCCACAGAATGAGCAAGTCGAACGCCAAAGTGTGACGCCGCAGGTAGTCGGCGTCCAGCGCCACCTTCTGTGGAATCGGCAACTCATCGCGGCCATTCACCTGCGCCCACCCTGTCAGACCCGGCACCAGTTCGTGCACGCCTTGCTCGGTCCGCAGGGCGATCAGATCGTGCTGGTTGAACAGCGCGGGCCGTGGTCCCACGAAGCTCATGTCGCCTCTCAGGATGCTCCACAGCTGGGGAAGCTCGTCCAGGCTGCTCTTGCGCAGGAAGGACCCGATAGGGGTAAGGTATTTCGCCGGATCCGTGAGCAGATGGGTGGCCACAGCAGGTGTGTCGATCCGCATGCTGCGGAACTTGGGCATCCTGAAAATCCTGTTGTGACGACCTACGCGGTCGCTCCAATACAGAGCCGGCCCGGGCGAGGATAGCCGCACGGTCATTGCGATGCTGGCCACAGGGAGCAGCAGCACCAATGCTGCTGGAATGGCCAGGGCGAGATCGAACAGGCGTTTGATCATGGCCGCAACCCCGCGGCAGCCCGCCGCAAGCCTTCGTCCACGGAAACGGGTGGGTTCCAGTTCAGCGTGTTGCGGGTGTGGCTGATGTCCACCTGAAGGTTGCCGAGCAGGCGCTGCGCCATGTCGCCTTTGCCCAGCAGGTTGGCGCCCAGTTGCAGCAGCGAAGGTGGTACCGGGAACAGGTGGGCCGGCTTGTCCATGGCCTGACTGAGGCGGCGCAACAAGTCGGCCGTGGACAGGTCTTCGCCGTCGCTCACCAGGAAGGTCTGATTAGCTGCGGCGGGGTGGTCGACGCAGGTGATGAGAAGGTCGACCAGGTTATCGAGGGCGACCAAGCTGCGCCGGTTGTGGGTGACGCTGGACAGGGGCAGTGGAATGCTGCGTTTCACGGCGCGCATCATGGATGCGAAGTTGGCTTTGACGCCTGGGCCGTAGACCAGGGGCGGGCGGACGATAACGACTTCCATGCCTGTGTCGGCAGCGATTTGGCGCAAGCCTTGTTCGGCTTCCATCTTGGAGACGCCGTAGGGGTCTTGAGGGGCGGGCGTGTCGATGGCAGAGAACGGGTGACCTGCCGCCGTTTCCTCGCCGTTGACCTTGACCGAGCTGACGAAGATGAAGCGGCGCACGCCTGCGGCGGCGGCTTGCCTTGCGAGGTTGAGCGTGCCTTCCGTATTGACAAGGCGGAACTCCACAAGTGGGTTGCTTGCGCGGTCCGCCATCACATGAACCCGGGCAGCAAGATGCATCACGATCTGGCAGTCCTCCAGCGCGACGGACCAGTCGGTTGTTCCGTCGACATCTCCAACGGCAATGCCTGCGGTTGCGGAGGGATTTGTCGCGGCAGTTCGAACACTGGCGCGCAGAAGCAAGCCAATAGTCGATGCGTGGGCGCAGAACGCCCTGCCCAGGTAGCCATTTGCGCCCGTGACCAAAGCGCGCGTTGCTACAAGCGCGGCAGCGGTGTTCACTGCTTTCGCCACACCGTGCGGTTCACATAGTCTGTGTAGCTCATGACCACACGAAGCACCTGTTGCGATACGTTCAACGCCTCGTAGTCCGTCACTGGCCGTCTCGACGTGCTGCCCCGCTCAAAGTGGGCGAGCACCACCCTGACGGCATCGAGTACTTGTTCCTGTTTGAGGCCGCTCATGATCAAGGTGCCGACATCCATGCCCTCGGGCCGCTCATGGGCGTTGCGGATCGTGATGGCAGGGAGGTTCAGCAGAGAAGCCTCTTCAGTGATGGTCCCACTATCCGAGACCACGCAGGCGGCTTCCATCTGCAGCTTGTTGTAGTCCATAAACCCAAATGGTTTCACGAACTGGACGAGCGGATGGGGTGTGCCATGGTCGATTGCTTCCAACCGGTTCCTGGTGCGAGGATGGGTTGAAACGATCACGGGAAACCCGTAGGTACTCGCCAGCGCGTTCAGGCTTTCAAGCAGGTGGCTCAGGTTCTCGGGCACATCGACGTTTTCCTCGCGGTGCATGCTCACCAGGAAGTAGCGACCAGCGCTCAGACCCATGCGATTCAGCACATTGGACGCCACGATCT
>NZ_JANOCG010000240.1:0-6926 GCF_031412075.1 Rhizobacter sp. | reverse complement strand
CTTTTGCCGTTGGTTGACCACCGAGGTGGGTGTGGCGGCGATCCCGCTGTCGGCCTTCTACGCGGGGGGCTTTGAGCAGAAGCTCGCCCGCTTCTGTTTTGCGAAAAAAGACGAGACGTTGGCGCTCGCCCTGGAGCGACTCAACGCGCGTTTCGCTTGAAGTCGGGGTCTTCGAGCGTGAGGTGAGGCGGCTGGTCGCTCGAGACGTCGAGGTCGATCGAGAAGTGCTCAGGCTCTGCAGGTGGCGTTGACGCCTGCACGCTGGTGAGCGTTGACGCGGGTTCGTCGTTCAGCGGCAGCAGCAAGTCGACCCCTTCGGGGCTTGTGTCGCGCTCGGCCAGGTCACGCGACATGCCATACAAGAACAGCAGCTCGCGGTAGGCCGGCACGTCGAAGGTGGGCCCCGCATCTCGGCGGAACAGCGATGCATCCAGCAGGTCCATGGCCTGCGACGGTGTGGCCCAGGCCCTTTGCAGGCGACTCATCACCTCGGGGTAGCCTTCGAGGCTCAAGCCCAGCTCGGGGTCGACATCCCACTCCGGCGCGTAGGCGTTGAAGCGGCGGTTGAAACGCTCGCGAATGCGGTCGTAAGGCTCACGCTCACCACGCCGGCGATAAATCTCAAGCAGCTTCAGGTAGGGCAAGGGACTCACACCACCGGTGCTGCGCACGTGCCCCATCAGCAGGTCGATGGCTGCATCGTCTTGACCGAGCACCACGAAGAACTCGGCTTGCTGCTCCAGGTCGATCAGCTCTTCGGCCGACATCGGCCGGCGTGGCTCGACCACGGCCGCATCGAGCTCGCCCGAACGCGATGGAACGGCCGGTGAAGGCGGCGCGGGCATCGGCGCCGACACCAGTGCATCGCGCAGCGGCATCAGCTCAGGGGCAGCAGGCGAGGCCGGCGGTGGCGTCCACACGTCTTCGGCCACCATCACAGGCGGGGTGGCCTCGACCGGCGGTGTCCACCAAGCCGGCGAGCGGCGATCTCGCCGCCTCAGCCAGAACATGCCCGCCAAGCCCGCAGACAACACCACACAGAGCGCGACCAGCAGGTACACGAGCGGGTTGGCATAGCGGCTGGCCTCGGCCGCGCGCACGCGCAGTTGCATGTCGTCCAGCGCCTTGCGGGTGGCCTCGCTGTCACTGCGCAGCTTGAGCAAGGCCGCTTCCATGGCTTTCAAACGCTCCAGCTCGCGAAGGCGTTGCTCTTGATCGGGGTCGACAAAACGCGGCGCGGCACCAGACGCGGTGGGGCCAGGCGCCTGGCTGAGCGACGTGGCCATCTGCAGCGACGGCAAGATCAGCGCGTCGGCCTCCACCGGGTCGAGACGCAGCACCGGGCCGCTCTTGGCTTTGACAGGGGCGCGTGTGCGGGCCCGCGATGACGTCGCTGCTGCGGGGGCAGCCTCTCGCGCAGCAGCCGCCACCTCGGCGCGAGTGGGCGAACCGGCAGCACGCGGCGGTCGTACCCGGCTCGCGGGCGCTGGAGCAGACCCAGCAGTGGCGGCCGCAGGAACCGCCGCCAACACGTCACCGACAGGCGACGAGCCGCGGTCGGGAACCCAGGCCTCTTCGGCTGGCTCGCCAGCAGGCGCCAGCGCGCCGCGCACCGGCGGGTCGGCAAACACCATGAAGCCGCGCGACAGGCTGGCGGGGCAACCGACATGCAGCTGGATGCTGACCACCGGCTCGTCGACCGGGATCGTCGTCGTGATGCGCACGCGGCGCTCACCGGTGTTGGCCGCCGTCTCGAGCCGGGTGCGCACCTGGGCGTCAACCAACACACGATCGCCCAAGCTCACATCGGCCTTGATGCACTTGGCTTCGAGGGTTTCGTTGGGGTCGAGCCGCAGCGCGATCGCAAAGCTCAGTGGCTGGCCCAAATGGGTGGCCGATGTGACCTTGCCAAACCCCAGCGCCGTCGCTCGATCCGCACTCATGCCAAGAGCAAGAAGCAGTGCGAGCGAGATCAGGATTCTCTGCATTCGATGAGGCAGCCGGGTGTCAATTGACTCTAGCATGAAGTCCGCGTTTTCAGAGGTAAACCGGGCCTGCGGACGCGCTCGATCATGGCGCATGACACAATCCCTCGTGCGAGTTTCGCGCGCCCTCACCACGCTGAACCATGCCCTCAGAACTGCACGCCGAACGACGCGAAGGCACGCTGGTGCTGACCATCAGCGACAAGGCCTCACTCAACTCGCTGTCCGAACAGGTTTTTGCGGCCGGCGTTGAAGCACTTGATGTGGCCGAGGCCGACCCTTGCGTGCGGTGCATCGTGCTGCGCGGCGAAGGCGCGCACTTCTGCGCAGGTGGCAACCTGCAGCAACTCAAAGTCAACCAGAATGCCGACCCCGCGCTACAAGGCGACATGCTGCAACGCTTTCACGATTTTGTGGAAGTGCTGCGCGTGTTCCCCAAGCCGGTGATCGCCGCCGTCGAAGGTGCGGCCGCAGGCGGCGGCTTCTCGCTTGCGCTGGCATGCGACCTGATCGTTGCCGCAGACGACGCAAAGTTCGTCCTCTCCTACGGGCGCATCGGCCTCTCGCCCGATGGTGGCTCGAGCTGGCAGCTGATGCAGCGCCTGCCGCGCAGCCTGGTCTTGCAGTTGTTGTGGTTGTCGGACCCCATCACCACGCAGCAACTGCATGCACACGGCATCGTCAACTGGGTCTGTGCGAGTGGCCAGGCTTTGACACAAGCACTCGCAGTCGCCGACCGTCTCGCGCTGTGCGCACCGAACGCCATGGCCAGCGCCAAGGAGCTCGTCAACCAGTGGCCCGAGCGCAGCCTCGCGCAGCAGCTCGATGCCGAGCGCGCGCATTTCCTCGAGAACTTTTTTCACGCCAACGGTGGTGAAGGGCTGCAGTCCTTTCTTGATAAACGCCCACCTCGTTTCAGCTGATCGCACCGCCGCGCCTTCTGTCGCGTCAGAGACAAAACATGAACAACCCCGTTCTTACAATCGACGAGCTGTCCAACATCGAGTCAGGCTCGTGGTTCTCCAAACTTTCACAGCCATTGCGCGAAGCCATTTTGTCGAGGGCGCACGTGCGCCGTCTCGCCGATGGCGCGATGCTCTCGTCGCGCGGCGCGTCGGCCGACTCATGGTGCGGCGTGGCCAAGGGTGCGGTGCGCGTGAGCTCGGTCTCGCTCTCGGGCAAGGAGATCACGCTCACTTACGTGGAGCCCGGCGTGTGGTTCGGCGACATCTCGCTGTTCGACAACTTCCCGCGCACACACGACTCCAACGCACACGGCGAGACCACGCTGCTGGCAGTGCGCAAGGCCGACTTTCACGAGCTGCTGTCGCTGCACGTGGAGCTGTACGAAGCGCTGCTGCGCCTGAATTGCCGTCGCCTGCGCTTGATGTTCGACATGATCGAAGACCTCAACACTCGCCCGCTGTCGGCGCGCCTGGCCAAGCAGATCCTGCTGCTGGCGCGCGGCTATGGGGTGAAACAAGGCGACGAGACGCGCATCGGCCTGCAGCTTGCGCAGGAAGACCTGGCCCAGTTGCTCGGCGCCTCGCGCCAGCGCGTGAACCAGGAGCTCAAAGGCTTCGAGCGCGAAGGTGCGGTGCGCATCGAGCCCACACGCCTGGTGGTGCTGTCCAAAGACAAGCTGCTGGCGCTCGCCGAGCGCTGACCCTTTCCAGCGCCCGGTGAGCCGAGACCCGATGGACTCGAACACCGGCACCAAGCCCGTCGCTGCGCAGCATGCGTTCGACACGCAGGCACTCGCCGCCTATTTGCAGCAGCACCTGAGCGGCTTTGCTGGCCCCTTGCAAGTCGAGCAATTCAAGGGCGGCCAGTCCAACCCGACCTACAAGCTCGTCACGCCGCAGCGCTCGTATGTGATGCGCTCCAAGCCAGGGCCGGTCGCCAAGCTGCTGCCCTCGGCCCACGCGATCGAGCGCGAGTTTCGCGTGATGCAGGCGCTGAGCGGTAGCGAGGTGCCGGTGCCGCAAATGCACCTGCTGTGCGAAGACGAATCGGTCATCGGCCGCGCCTTCTTCATCATGGAGTTCATGCAAGGGCGTGTGCTGTGGGACCAGTCGTTGCCCGGCATGACCCACCCCGAGCGCGGTGAGATCTACGACGAAATGAACCGCGTGATCGCCGCCTTGCACCAGGTCGACGTGAAGGCCGTGGGCCTGGCCGACTACGGCCGCCCGGGCAGCTACTTCGAGCGCCAGATCGCACGCTGGGGCAAGCAGTACACGGCCTCGATCACCGAGCCCATCAGCGCGATGGAGCGTTTGATGGAATGGCTGCCGGCCCACATGCCCGCAAGCGCGCGAGATGAGTCGCAGGTGTCCATCGTGCACGGCGACTACCGGCTCGACAACGTCATGTTCCACCCCACCGAGCCGCGTGCCCTTGCCGTGCTCGACTGGGAGCTGTCCACGCTCGGCCACCCGTTGGCTGACTTCAGCTACCACGTGATGTCGTGGCACATCCCGCAGAGCATGTTTCGCGGCATCGGTGGGTTGGACCTCGCATCGCTGGGCATTCCCACCGAGTCGGCCTACATTCGGCAATATTGCGAACGAACCGGCCGCGGCAACGTGGAGGCGGTGATGGCCGATTGGAATTTCTACCTCGCCTACAACCTGTTCCGCGCCGCAGGCATTTCACAAGGCATTGCCAAGCGCGTCGAAGATGGCACAGCCGCCAGCGCCGAGGCTCGCCAAGTGGCGGCCAGCGCACGCCCTTTGGCCGAGATGGCCTGGCAGGTCGCCCAACAGGCGCAGCAGGCCTGAACAACACCCCAAACCCGATCACCCCAAGGAGACAGACATGGACTTCGCCTACTCACCCCGCACCCAGGAAATGCAGGCCAAGCTGCTGCGCTTCATGGACGACTACATCTACCCCGCCGAAGCGCGTTACACCGCCGAGATCGAGGCCAACACCCAGGCTGGCAAACGCTGGACGCCGCTGCAAACGATCGAAGAACTCAAGGTCAAGGCCCGCGCGCAAGGCCTGTGGAACCTGTTCCTGCCACCGAGCGCCGATGGTTCCTCTCGCGACGCCGAATACGGCCCGGGCCTGTCCAACCAGGAATACGCGCCACTGGCCGAGATCATGGGCCGCGTGATGTGGTCGAGCGAGGTGTTCAACTGCTCGGCGCCCGACACCGGCAACATGGAAACCATCGTGCGTTACGGCACCACCGAGCACAAGAAACTCTGGGCCGAGCCGCTGCTCGAAGGCAAGATCCGCAGCGCCTTTGCGATGACCGAGCCGGCCGTGGCTTCGTCGGACGCCACCAACATCGCAGCCAGCATCAAGCGCGAGGGCGACGACTACGTCATCAATGGCCGCAAGTGGTGGATCTCGGGCGCCGGTGACCCGCGCTGCGCGATCTACATCTTCATGGGCAAGACCGACCCGGAGGCGCCGCGCCACAGCCAGCAGTCGATGGTCCTGGTGCCGGCCAACACGCCGGGCGTGAAGGTGATCCGCCCGCTGCCGGTGTTTGGCTACGACGACGCGCCGCACGGCCACTGCGAGATCCTGTTCGAGAACGTGCGGGTGCCCGCCAGCAACATCCTGCTGGGTGAAGGCCGCGGTTTCGAGATCGCGCAAGGTCGCCTGGGCCCGGGCCGCATTCACCACTGCATGCGCCTGATCGGCCTGGCCGAACGTGCGCTCGAGCTGATGTGCAAGCGCGCCTCGTCGCGTGTGGCTTTCGGCCGCACTGTCGCAGAACAAGGTGTGACGCGCGAGCGCATTGCCGACGCCCGCTGCATGATCGAACAGGCCCGTTTGCTCACGCTCAAGTCGGCCTGGATGATGGACGTGGCAGGCAACAAGACCGCCAAGGCCGAGATCGCGATGATCAAGGTGGTGGCGCCCACCATGGCCTGCCAGGTGATCGACTGGGCGATGCAGGTGCACGGCGGCGGTGGGGTGTCAGACGACTTCCCGCTCGCGTACTTCTACGCCATGGCGCGCACGCTGCGTTTCGCCGACGGCCCCGACGAAGTCCACCGCAATGCCATCGCCAAGCTGGAGCTCGGGCGCTACGCCTGAGTGAGGTTGCAAGGGGCGCTCAGCGCCCTTTGCCGTCTTCCGGGCCGAGCTGGGTTTGCCAGGCCGTCGAGCCGGTGCTCGACCAGTCGTTTGACCCTTCAGCCCCCAGGCCGGCCACACGCAGCGCCTGCAGCACGGCCACTTCGAACACGGCCACTGCCTGGGAGATGATCGGTACGGCCGGATCAGGCAGTTGCATGCGAAGGTAGGCACGGCCACGCAGCAGCATCAGCACGAAGGGCGGCTCGTTCTTCAAGAAGCCGACGGCAGCTTCTTCTATCTGGTGCGCCAGAGCGCCTTCGACCCAGGCGCCTGCCTCGGCCGGCGCGCTGCCCACCAGGCCAAACCGCATGCGCACTTCTTTCGACGCCTTGTAGGCCACCTTGGGAAACATCGCAAGCCAGCGCATCTCTTCGGGCGTGGCCCCGTCGATGACGGTTTGCGTGCTCTCGGTGAAGCGCTCGAAGGTCTGGCGCTCGAGTGTCTCGAGCAGTGGCTGCGAGATCAGCAGCGCCTGCAGGTTGGGTGAAAGACCCAGTTCCATGCGCAGGCGCAACTCGTGGCCTTCGATGTAGTTGCGTTGGGGTGGGCCCCACTCGAGGCGCCAGGGCTTGCTGTCCATGCCCCCATCGACGACGAAGCCAACACCCTCATGCTCTCGCTTGAACTTCAGCTTGTTGACCTTGGCCCACTCCGCCACCTCACGCCAATCCGGCCCGGGGGGTGTGCGCGAGATCAGCTTCTTGAAAGCGTCAAGCATGATGGTGTGGCATCCACTAGAGTGCACAACACACGGCGCGTGCCGCGATGACTGGAGAATATAACGATGATCGAAGTGTATTCGTGGCCTACCCCCAATGGCCACAAGGTTCACATCATGCT